>JACDAR010000230.1 GCA_013695335.1 Rubrobacter sp. | reverse complement strand
TAGTACACTTCCCGAAGTTGGAAGCACGCGAGAGGAGGTGATCCAGATAGACGCATCGAGTAGTAGTCGCGGGTATCTTCGGGGAGAGGTGGCGCTAACCTAGACTCGCCCAAATCCCTGCGGGATCATGGGTTATCTCCTTCCGCCTCTCCAGTAGTAGAAGGCGGACGTGCTGAAAACGAGATGCCTGCGAAACTCAGAAGGGTACGGCCCCCTGGTGCTTATCTAGCCAGGGGGCACTTTTTTGTCCTTTATCCACTCGCCTCATCCACGAACGACACCTCGTATAAATGCGGCTCGAAGTTCTCCGCTATCCCTGCTGCCTCCCCCATGTGCGCCGCAGCCTCCGGGTTCTGGAGCATCGCTTCGAAATCTTCTTTGCTGCGCCACTGCGCGTAGTTGACCACCTTCGTCCCGTCCAGGCTCTCGTGCAGGTTGGCCGATACGAAGCCTGGCATTCCGTTCATCACCTGCTCGGTCGCCTCCGACAGAACTTCAAGAAGCCGGTCCTGATCCTCCGGCGCGACGGTGAAGACGTTGATTAGGGTAACCAAGTCGCCATGAACCGATATCTCCGTCACCGGGTTCCTCCTTTATGTCTTTCAGGACAGCCTTGATTATCCACGCTCGGATGGTTCTGCAAAGGTGTGATCCCGAACCGGCTACACCGGCACGGGGATGGCGTCGAGGCCGCTCAGGACGATGATGGAGGCGGCGAACGAGTTGAAAGTGGCGTGGGCCACGAACGAAGGAAGCAGGCTGCCTGATTTCTGGAAAAGCGTGCAGAGGGCGAAGGCCAGGATCACGAGCGACGCAAGCAACCTCGGCTCAAGATGAAGCAGCGCGAAGAACACCGAGGAAGTCAGGGCCGCGAGCACGAAAGATAGCCTTCTTGCGCCGTCTGATTCCTTCGATCTGTTGCGGGTGGAGATCCAGAACCCCAGACGGTTCAGGCCGTTGAAGATGGCGCCCCGGAAGAATAGCTCCTCGACGGCTGGTCCGAAGAGAACCACAACCAGCACGATGGCCGGTATCGCGATGCCGGGGCTCTCGCGCACCCAGCTTTCCAGGCCCCGCATGAACGGTAGCTGCACCTGCGATTCCGTCGAGTAGCCTAGCCTTTCGAGCACGGTGATGCTCAGGGCGTTCACCGCGATGCTGACGAGCATCGCCCCGAGGCCGACGAGTACCCCGATACCGGCTCCTGCGAAGAATCCACCCCTCGGACGGGAGAAACCCAGGGCGGACAACGAGTATCCGGCGCGGCTGCCGAACCGCCTGGCCACGTAGACCCCGGTCAAGAACACCCCAATGGTGAAGGAAGCCAGAATCACGTTTTGCAGCGTGACTAGCAGCAGCGCTTCCCGCGGGTCAGACGTCACGGGCATCTCCGAGGTAGATCCCGGCTTCAGACCAACCGTCCGCGGCGTCCGCCAGGAGGCGGGATTTTATGCCGTCTGGGAGGAGCGTGAGCCCACGCAACTCATCCACGCTGACCCAGCGCAGTTCCGTGAGCGTTTGCTCCGAGCCCGGCGCAACCTCCGGGTCGCTCCCGAGAACGGCTTCAGCATCACGATTTACTTCCACCCGTGCCGTCACGTCCACTGTGTGGCGTCCTTCCTTCAGGAACTCGCTCACGTTCAGAATCCCGGCGAAAGATCCCGAAAGACCTGTCTCCTCGGAGATCTCACGTTCCGCGCACTCCGGAATGGTCTCGCCCGGCTCCAGACGACCTCCCGGCAGCACCCAGTATGGTTCACGATCCGGCTTCTTGTGGCGCACCAGGAGCAACGCGCCGTCCCGCTCTACCACAGCCCCAACTCGTATCCCAAAGTCCATGCCAGACGCGCCGCGATTCTTGCCCATGCCGCTGAGTATAATCCCGGGTCAGCTACGGGAAGCGTTCGCGACCTCCGGCTCATCGTCTTTGCGGAAGCCGGGAACCTGTGCTTCCAGACTGTCACATGCTTCGAGCGCCAGGCGAATCCCATCCTCCTTGGAGATGTGCCCGTAATCGGAACCGTATTCCCGCAAGATACGGGCTTCCGTGGTCGGGTACGCTCCGCCTGAGAGCCGATCCTGTCGAAGCGCGGCGAGCCTTCCGCCCCCACCCGCGAAATCTATGATGGAGTCGAGGTATTCCGAGATGATGGTATCGTCGAGCGGCCCCGCGACCGCGTGGTGGAGAAGCGTGCCGGAGAGCTGATCGAAGCCAGGTATCCGAAGCGTGTCGCCACCTACCTCGAAAGTGCGGGTTGCGTCGTCGGGGATCACCGTAAGTTCCTCGCGCCTGACCCGATCCGCGACCGAGACTGCCAGCTCGATAGCCGTGAGGGTTACTTCGGGGTAGTTGCTGTCCATGCCGCGCAGCTCCACAGTTCCCTGGCGGTTGATGCGGACCGGGTTCCAGGCTGGCCTGAGAATGTCCCCGCCAGCTTCTGCGAAGAGGTGGCGTTCGATGCCCGCGCGATCCATTGCGGCTAGCCAGGCTTCGTAGCGGTCGAACTGCTGCCTGACGAGTTGCTCGACGGTGTTCGTGTAGGCGAGAAGCCCTCCGGCCCACGGCAGGCCCGTGTAGACGCCCTCCCAGCCGAAGGCCGCGCCGCCCCGGTAGTGGACCGTGCGGGGGGAGGGGCCGGTGATCTGACCCTCGTAGAAAGGGCACGAGCGGGTGAGGAAGATCAGTGCCGGGTCCAGCGCCGTAGCCAGGTTGTTCAGGCCGAGCGCCTCAGCGCGCGCGGCATCCGTCGCGCCAGCGGAGATCCCGACCCCAGGATCCACGGTGCCGCCCGCAAGCTCCAGGTGCAGGTGCGTGCCGGCGCATCTACCTGCGTGTATGAACCTCTCGGGGCCGACAGTCTGGACCTGAACCTTGTAGTCCAGATCTTCACGGGCGACGGGCTCGAAAGACAGCGGATAGGTGCCGAGGGGATAGAGACGCAGGCCGAGTGACCGGGCCGATCCAAGCGCCAGACGCAGGTTGGTGTGGTACTCCCGCTCCAGGTCCGCAAGGCTCCGAACGGGCGGTGTGCTCACCTCTACCAGGCCCATCACGAACTCCGGGGCGAAGCAGGCAGGGCCACTGCCGTGCTTACCTGTCTCCTCCTTGCACGAACCCAGAAACTCGTCGGCGCGGACAGAAGGCTCCCCCGACCCCTCCAGCAAGAAGAATTCCTGTTCCAATCCTATGCGGCGGTCCATCACCGTCCCGTTGTCTCCCGCCTACCTTCACTGGATAAGTACCGAACGCTTGCCGCAAGATACACGAACTTTACTCCACGCGATAGATTCCGTCGTTGGCCCGGCGGAGAAAACGCGTGGCTTCTGGAAGCCTCCCCGTATCCCGGCTGTCTGACGAAACGCTATAGTGTGCGAAGTGTGATCCGAGGGGGGCGACGCCGTGGGTGACATTTTAGTAATCGGCAGTGGCGTGAGCGGGCTTTCCACAGCCGTGCTGCTCCAGGAAGCTGGCCTGCGGGTGCGGATCAGGACGGCGGCCATGTCGCAGGCGACCACATCCAGCGTCGCGGCGGCGATCTGGTATCCGTACAAAGCCTACCCCGAGGATCGCGTGCTTGCCTGGGGCGAGAAGGCTTTCCAGGTCTTCGATGGCATGGTCGATGATCCCGAAACCGGTGTGATCCTGCGCGAAGGCTTCGAACTGCACCGAGAACCAGCCCCCGACCCCTGGTGGATGGACGCCGTGCCAGGCGTCAGGCGCTGTGAAAAAGAAGAATTGCCGCCCGGATACCGCGATGGTCACGCCTTCACGGCGCCCATAATCGAGATGCCTGTGTACCTGGATCACCTCCTCCGCCGTTTCACCGCAGCCGGTGGAACCGTCGAGGAGCGGGCAGTCTCCTCCCTGGATGGGGCGTCGGCCGGATTCCGTGTCGTGGTCAACTGCGCGGGCCTCGGGGCGCGGGAGATCTCCGCAGACGATTCGATGACCCCGATACGGGGTCAGATCGTCCGCGTCAGCAACCCCGGCCTCGATAATTTTCTGCTAGACGAAGATGGCCCAGATGGCGTCACCTACGTCATCCCACGCACAGAAGACTGCATCCTCGGCGGCACAGCCGAAGAGGGCGAGTGGGGCACCGAACCAGACCCGGAGATCGCCGCAGCCATCATGCGCCGTTGCACGGAACTCGAGCCGCGCCTCGCCGGTGCAGAAATCCTGGGGCATCGGGCCGGTCTACGTCCGGGCCGCCCGGAAGTGCGCCTGGAGGCTGAGATACTGGAGAATGGCATCCCATGTGTCCACAACTACGGGCACGGTGGCTCAGGCGTGACCCTCTCGTGGGGCTGCGCTGAAGATGCCGCGCGGCTTGTCTGGGAGGCGCTGGAAAAGGTCGGCTAGCCGCATCTCATGGGCGGGTGCCGATCTGGCTGCCGACCCACACGTATCCGTCTGACCAGACTTCACGCTTCCAGATTGGCACTACCTCTTTGATCCTCTCGATGGCGTACCGGCTCGCCTCGAACGCCGGGCCGCGCCGGGGCGAGGCCACGACTATCGCCACGCTCGCCTCGCCAGGGTCCACGCGCCCGATACGATGAACTATGGAGACGTGTCGCGCGTCCCACCGTTCCTGTATCTCGGCCCCGATCTCCTCCAACTTCCGATCCGCCATCGGGCGGTACGCCTCGTATTCGAGGTACTCGACTGAAGCCCCACTTGACTCGTCTATCCGCGTGGTTCCGACGAAGGTGGAAATTGCGCCGCAGTCCGGCCTCTGCGCGGCGGCCACGAGCGCGCCAACGTCTATAGTCTCATCCACGATGGTGAACAAGCGTCACCCCCCGGAGACGGGAGGCAATACTGCGACTTCGTCACCGGGTGAGACGGTATCTCCACCCCTGGCGTACTCGCCGTTTACCGCGAAGGCAAGGGTGTTGCGCATGGGGGAGAGGCCGGGGTGACGTTCTTCGAGAAGCGGCCAGATCCCATCCAGCGTGGACGCTTCGGAACTCAGCTCCGATTCACGGGTTCCGGCCCGATCCGCAGCCGCCCCGAAGAACAGAACCTTGATGCTTTTCTGCGTCATCCCGCTGGCTCCGGGGTGTAGTCTTCACCGACCACTACTTTGAGGGCGTGCGGGATCACGGTGAATTCGGCTGGTTCGTCCCCGATCAACTCCCCGTCGGCAGTGAAATCCAGGCCGCCCGGGCTTGTCTCGACCTTGATCTCGCTGGCCCTGGCCGAGAACACGCCATCTTTGTCCAGGTAGTCCGACTGCATGAAGGCGGAAGGCGCGAGCGTGAGTATCTCCCCGATCCCACCCTTCTCGATGACCACCACGTCGAGCAGCCCGTCTTCGGGGTTGGCTTTGGGGAGGGCCAGCCAGCCGCCACCCGTATATCGGCAGTTGCCTATGGCGATGTTGACGGCGCGTACCATGCGCTCTTCGCCATCGAGGGTGAGCTTGACCTCACGAACCTCGAAATCCCTCGCTACCTCCAGATAAGCCCGCAGGTAGGAGAGCTTGCCCCACCGGCCCTTCATCTCCTCGTCGTTGGCCTCGGAGATCTCCGCCCCGATCCCACCCGTCGCCACGTTGATGAAGAACCGTTCCCCGACGCCTTTGGAACGCACGCGTGCCACGTCCAGCGTTCTGAACTTTCCCTCGCGTATGGTCTCCCTGGTTTCGTCAGGATCGTCTGAGATGCCGAGGGTCGCAGCCAGGTCGTTGCCCGTGCCAATCGGCCAGACCGCGAGCATCACGCTTTCGGGAAATCCGGCCTGACCCAGCCCGTTCACCACCTCGTTGATGGTCCCGTCGCCCCCGGCGACCACGATCAACCCGTTCCTCCACTCCCTGGCGGCCTCCCGCGCATCCCCCGTGTCCTTGGTGTCGAGCCACTCGGCGTCGAAGCCAGATAGCTCCTCCTGCACGGCTTCGAGGTTGCGCCCACCGCCGGAAGCGGGGTTATGGATCACCCGCGCCCGGATCTTCGATCCTTCCACACCGCTGTCTCCCATAGTCTGCATACCCGGATTCTAACCGGAACCGCGACTTTTGTTATGGATAATGAGGAATGAAACCAGCGAATTCGTCAGGACGCCTGGAGGTCGATGGTATCTTCCTCGGAGATGCGGGCCACGGTCTCGGAAGGCAGCCAGACTTCCCTGCCCCCGTCGAGCCCGACGGCGACGTTACGGCCGTCACCGGAGACGTACCGTACGTCCCCTGAGCCGAAGGTGGTGATCACACGCTCGCCCACCGAAAGGTCCTTGAGGAACGCTTCCCTCAGCGCGGCGACGTAGGCGAGGGCGAGCGAACGCCCCATGTGCGCGCCCTCGTCGCGCCGGTCGGCGACCAGGATGCCGGCGATGCGGTACAGGTTGGCCCGCGAGACCTGTGAGATCAGGCAAGCCCGGATCGTGGTCCGCACCAACTGTCCCTCGAACTCGGAGTATCGCTCCCCGCTCCTCGCCAGAATGGCCATGACCCTCGGAAACGCCCGCCCCACAGCCTCCTCGACGGTCAGACCGTTGATCCCACGCTTGTACACGTGCGGGTCCAACCGCTCCGCATCCCGCAACCGCGGAACACTCAACCACTCCTGCCGCCCATTGTTCCTGTTCTCTGTCATGTACGGATTATATCTCACTGAGACTAGTGAGACAAGGATGAATTACCTGGAAATGAGGGATTCGGATATGGGATTTCAGGATATAGGATTCGGGGGAGGCGGTGTGTAGTGGCTGGAAGATTTTATTGATTCTGGTCTGGGGGGCGAAACATGACGCCTGAACTCCGTTCGCTGCGTTAGACTGGCACGGAGCGAAGAATGGGAGGTAGGTGTGAACTCCGAGGAGTTCCTTGGGCGGTTGAAGCGGGAGGTGATCGGGCACCCGGCGCTCACGCATCCTTTTCTGGAGCGGTTCGGGGATGGGGACGTGTCGCCTGAGGGGGTGAGGGCGTTCGCGATCCAGTACTACCGTCACGTGCGGGTGAGCCGATTGTACCTGGCGGCCGTGATCTCGAACTGCCGCGACGACGAGGGGTTGCAACTCGCCCTCGCCGACATCCTCTTCGACGAGTACGGCCACCTCAACCCCGAAGAGACGCATCCAGCCCTGTACCGGCGCTTCATGCGCGCCCTCGATATTATGGAAGAAGAATGGGAATCTCCCAGGACGCTCCCCGAGACTGCTGCGTACATAAGCGTGCACTACGAGCTATGCCGCCATCCCGACGTGCGGTTCGGGCTGGGGGCGCTCGGGCCGGCGAGCGAGTGGCCCGTGCCCCCCATCTACGTGCGGCTGGCCGAGGGGTTAAAGAAGGCGGCCGGATTGCCGGATGCGGCGCTGGAGATCTTCACCAGCCACGTCACCATGGACGTCGAGCACGCCCGCATCATGATGGAGGCCGCCGCCCCGTATGCGGAGGACGAGTCAGGGCAGAGCAAAGTCAGGGAGGGCGCCATGCGTTCCCTCGATGCGCGCTCTGTGATGATGGACGGGCTGTACAAAGCAGTCTTTGGGGAACCTGCTCCCGTGCGCGGCGCCTCCGTGCAGGCCCTCAGGGGTTGAGAGATCCTCCGGGAATTACGGCGTGACGGAATATTACAGGGAAGACCTCGCATACATCCACGATGCCGGACACGCGGAGTTTGCCATCGAATCCGCCCCCGGGATACTTGAGATTCTGAGTCAGAACGGAGTTGGGGAAGGACTGGTCGTGGACCTGGGATGTGGTAGCGGGCTGTGGGCGCGGACGCTCGTGGATGCCGGCTACCGCGTGCTCGGGATCGACATTTCGGAGGCCATGATCTGGCTGTCTCGCAAGAGGGCGCCCGAGGCCGAGTTCAGGGTCGGTTCGTTGTTCGGCGCCGTCATCCCACCGTGCGGGGCCGTCACGGCGGTCAGCGAGGTAATCAATTATCTCTTCGATCCGGACAACGGCGGTCGGAGGTTGCTTCGTCTCTTCCAGCGCGTGTATGAGGCTCTGGCTCCAGGCGGCGTGTTCGTCTTTGACGCGGCGGGGCCGGGTCAGGTGGCGCAGGGGATCGTAAGCAGGAGCTTCACCGAGGGAACGGACTGGGTAGTACTGGTCGAGAAAGAGGAGCAGCAAAGAGTATTGACCCGCCGTATCTCCACGTTCCGAAAAGTGGGCGAACTCTACAGACGGGACGACGAGGTACACCGCCAGCGTCTGTATGAGGCTTCGGAAATAGCCGGAGAGCTTCGTGGGGTGGGCTTCGAAGTCCGAACGATGCCGGGTTATGGCAGGTACCTGCTACCGAACGCCCATTCGGCGTTCGTCGCGCGCAAACCGGAATGAAGTAACGCGGAAAAGATATAAATACGCACATGCCCGAGCTACCTGAAGTCGAGACTATCAAGGAAGACCTCCGGGAACTGGTCGCCGGTTCGGAGATCGAACGCGCAGAGGTGCTAGTCCCGAACCTCGTCGAGCAGCCCTCCCCAGAAGAGTTCGAACGGCGGATCGAAGGAGTTTCGATCTCCGACGCGACCAGGCGCGCCAAGAACCTCATCGTGGAGCTGGATTCCGGCGACGCCCTCGTCTTGCAACTCAAGATCGGGGGCCAGTTCCTGCTCGTACCGCCGGTACAAGAACCGAACTCCGCGCTGATGCTCGTCCTCCACCTCGACGGGAACCGTAGGCTTTTCCTGCGCGACGAGACGGGATACACGCGGGCGAGCTTGCTGGATCAAACGGATCTGGAGGCCAGGTTCTCCGGGCTCGGGCCGGAGCCGCTGGACGAGGGATTCGGGGCTGAGTATCTGATGGAGGCTATCGGAGGGCGGCGGGCGCAGGTGAAGCCTCTGCTCCTGGATCAAAAGGTGATCGGCGGCGTCGGCAACATCTACGTGGACGAGTCGCTCTTCGACGCCAGAATCCATCCCAGGCGGAAGGCGAATACGCTCTCGCGGGCCGAGTGGGAGGCGATAGCGCGGGCTATCCGGGAGAATATCACCGCCGGAATCGAGCATCGGGGTACTACGTTCAGCCTGTATCGGGACGTGCTAGGGTGCAAGGGGAGTCATCAGGATCATTTGCGGGTATTCATGCGCCAGGGAAAACCTTGTCCGGGCGATTGTGGCGGGAAAGTCGTTCGTGAGAAGCTGAGCGGCAGGGCGACGTATCTGTGTCCTGCGTGCCAGGACGAAGATGGCCCCGGCGGGGACGGAAGGTTAGAATTGGAATGAATTACCTGAAAGGAGCATCACATGGCTGAGAAGTATGATCTCGTGGTAATAGGCGGCGGAAACGGTGGATATATACCCGCGATCCGTGCGAGCCAGCTCGGGATGAGCGTCGCCATCATAGAGAAGCGCGAGGGCGGCCATCTCGGGGGGACCTGCCTGAACCTGGGCTGCATCCCTACCAAGGCGCTACTTCATACGGCGCTCCTCATGCACGAGGCGAATACCGGGGAAGATTTCGGCGTCAACGTGAGCGGCGTGGAACTGGATTATCCGCAGGCCGCCAAGCGTCGCGAGCAGGTGGTGACGCAGCTTCGGCGTGGAGTGCAGGGGCTGATGAAGAAGAACAAGATCACCGTCTACAACGGCGTCGGGTCGTTCGTCGAGCCAAAGAAGATCAAGGTGACCAACGATGACGGCGAGGAGGAGCTGGAGGCCGAGAACGTCCTGATCTCGACCGGCTCCGCCGTGAACACGCTGCCCGGCCTGGAGTTCGACGGCGAGAAGGTAATCTCCAGCGACGACATAGTTACCAACAACGAGAGCTACGCGAAGAGCATCATCATCCTCGGCTCCGGCGCCGTTGGCGTGGAGTTTGCGAGCATGTACAACGACTTCGGGACCGAGGTCACGATAGTCGAGATCCTGGACCGCATAGTGCCGCTTGAGGACCCGGACATCTCCAAGCAGCTCCAGAAGGAGTTCGAGGGCCGCGGCATCAACGTCATGACCGGCACCAAGGCCGACCTCGAGAGCCTGGAGAAGACGGACTCGGGAGTCAAGATCAAAATCGCGGGAGCCGACGCGGGCGAGAAGGAAGACACCGAGGGCGAGGGCGGCTCATATGGCGGCGAGGACCCACCCACCGGCGACGCCAACGGTGGCGATACCCTCGAAGCCGAGGTGCTGCTCGTGGCGGTCGGCCGCAAGACCGTCACGGAAGACCTGAACCTCGACGTGACGAGCGTCGAGCTTGGCGACCGCAATATCATCCAGGTCGACGAATACGGCCAGACCGCAGAGGACGGCGTATACGCGGCGGGGGACGTGACAGGTGGATACTGGCTGGCCCACGAGGCCGGGCACGAGGGCATCATCGCCGTCGAGCACATGGCTGGCGAGAACCCGCTGCCGAGAGACCCGAGCCTCGTCCCGCGCGTGACGTTCTGCCGGCCCGAGGTTGCCTCCTTCGGCCTCACCAAAGCGCAGGCCGAGGAAGAGGGCTACGAGGTCAAGGAGTCCAACTTCCCGTTCCGGGCAATTGGCAAGGCGCTCATCGAGGGCGAGCCGAACGGCTTCTTCAAGATCGTGGCCGACGCTGATACGGACCTCATCCTGGGTATGCACGCTATAGGCCCGAAGGTAACCGACCTCATAGCCGAGGGCGTCTTCGCCAAGCTGGTCGAGGGGACGCCGCGGGAGATCGGGATGTCCATTCACGCCCACCCGTCGCTCGCGGAGGTGGTGGCCGAGTCCGCGATGGCCGTGGACGGGCGCGCGATTCATTTTTAGCGCGAAGGATCTCACGCGACGTTCGTTGGACCGTCAACGGCGGAGGCAGATTCACGATTGCTAGAGAGACGCCCGCGATGTCTAATTCCCTCACCAGTGAGATGCTGCGGGGGTACGGCATAGCCGTTCTCCTCATGACCTTCTTCGGCGCGGTCTGGGCGGCGTTGGGCCTGTCCGAATTACACGGCGTTCTGGCAACGATCCTCTATTCGGCGGGGGTTGTTATCGCTGTGCTGCTGCTCGTGGGCGGCGTTTACCTGCTCCGCGTCGCCAGGCGCGCGCCGCACGGAGGACCTGCCTTCATGGACACCGGGATACGCCGCAGGTTCAACCAGATCGGCGTCGCAGAGGGCATAGGCATTGGTGTAGCGGTCTTCGTCTGTATGAGGCTGGGGCACCCCCAGTGGATCCCGGCGATAGTCGCCTTTATCGTCGGGTTGCACTTCTTCCCGCTGGCGCGGCTCTTTCGCCTACCTCTCTATCACGTTACAGGAGCCGTTCTCTGTCTCCTGGCGGCGGCGACGCTGTTCGTGGCCGTTGTCCTGAATGCTCCGGATTCCGTCCAGTACGCGATACCGGGATTGGGCGCCGCAACGGTGTTGTGGGCGACTAGTGCGATCCTTGTCTTCGCCGGTAGCGGCTTCTCCTCCGGCGCTGTATCTGCGTCCTCTGAACCCGGCAAACGACGCCCGCATTGACGGCCGCCAGATTCTATTATCGGGACCCCGACGCGCCGAAGCCAAACCGGCCGATAGGCGTCGGGGTCCTGGCGATCATCAGGTGCGACGACGCTTTTCTTCTGGAGCGCCGGAGCGACTGCGGCAGGTGGGGATTGGTCGGTGGCGGCATCGAATCTGACGAGCCGCTCGAAGTCGCCCTGCACCGCGAGGTTCGGGAGGAGACGGGGCTCGACGTGGTGGGGCAGGAGTTGTTCGCCGTGTTTCCTGGGCCGTCGAGGATCGTGCGCT
>JACDAR010000165.1 GCA_013695335.1 Rubrobacter sp. | reverse complement strand
ATGCTGCTGCGAGACCTGCCGGAAGTCTATGGCCTGGATCTCTGGTCCTATGGAGCCGACCGTTCCGCGCTCATCTTCGCCGCCTTGAGGCTGCACCCGGGCGGGGGTCTCCTCGCCAGGGATGCTTCGGGAAGGGTGAATGGCTACCTCGTTCGCAGTTCGTCGCCCCGCGCGACCCACATCGGGCCGTTCCTCGCCGCGTCACCTGACGTGGCCCGGATGCTTCTTTCCCGCGCCCTGCGCGACGGCGAACCAGGAAAGCCGTTCGAGGCAATCTCTACCGAAGGAACGGGCCAGGTACGGGGTCTCTTCGCGGAGTTCGGCTTCACGGGACGCACGGATCGGCTGCGGATGGAGCTTGGCGACGCTACGATGTTTCCAGCCTCCACAGGCCCAACCCACTTCGGCACCACGCCGTACCTGGCTACCTGAGGCTGCCAGCGCGCCCGCATGTCCATGCTTTCCACGGAGTTCGCCCAGCCTGCCGTTGATGGGCCTGTATCGTAACAACAGCGAAATATACCGTTAAACGTAATGCAACTTCCCATCCGTATAATGCGCAGGGTGGCTGGGAGAGGTTGGACCGGAGGGGGGCATCACGCCGCATTCGTGCTGCTCGCCCTCATAACGCTCATCATCGCAACAGGCTGTGGGGGGGCCATGTTCGCTGGAGGGACCAACGGGGATCGCGCGAAGGCGGCGGTCCACGGTGTAAGCTCCGGCATGGGGGAACGGGCCGAGGCGACGGTCGGGGCATCCAGGGAGACAGGGGGGGACAGGGCAACGAGGCCCACGGAAGCGGTGGGGGACACGGCTTCTCCCTTCGGCACGGATCAGCGGGCGGAGGGAGGCAAGAGAAGGGCTGCGAACCTCATCCTCGCGGCGCGTTTCGGGGAACACGAGGGTTACGAGAGGGTGGTCCTGGATCTCGGTATGGGCGACCAGCCTGCTCATACGCCACCGGAGTGGACCCTCGAACACCCTGCGGGAGAGGGCGTGCTGCGGGTGTTTTTACCTTCGGTCGGGGAGACGCGCGTCTCGAACGGCCACCTGGGTGAGTCTTTGCTAAAGAGCTTCTACGTGGTCCGGGCGCCGGAAGAGGGTATGTTCGTCGATATCTTCGCGCGGGGAGACTTCCGCTACAGGTTGCTCGAACTCTCTGATCCTGCCCGCATCGTGGTGGACTTCCAGCCGACGGGTGATCCGCTGAAAGCCCCGCTCCCGGCCAGGATAGGCAACACCGTCGTCGTGGAGCCGCAGCGGGGGAGCAATATCGGGGACCCCTTCACTGTGAGCGGATACTCCCGCAACCACGAGGCCACCAACACCGTGATCCTGACCAGCCAAGACGGGTCGGTGAAGGCCAGGAAAACCGTGCAGGGCAACGACTGGACCTCAACCTGGGGCTGTTTCGAGACCACCATCGACCCTCCGGCCTTCGAAGGGGGCGTGATCTTGAAGGTGGGCGCCACGAACGCCCGGGACGGGGATTTCGATGGCGTGGAGATCCCCGTCAAAAGGAGCCACGGTTAACGGGGCGCGGAAGACTCAGCCCACGAAAACCAGAACAGGTTAGCCCATGGAGCTAACGAAATGCGACGGGTCCAGCTCCGCCCCCGTCGCCCGCAGCACGGTATCCCGCCAGTTCTCGCGGGCGCCCGGGCCGAAGAACGATTCGAGCAGATAGCGGCCGGCGGCCTCGTTCTCGTAGAAAGGTCCGTGGGTCACGTATTCTTCCAGATGATCCCTGAGTTGGGCTGCGATGAGGGTGCCGAGAACGTAGTTGTGGTAGTAGACAGGCGCGACGGCGACGTGGATCTTGGCCGCCCAGTCCGGCTCGTCGCGTCCGGGTGGGCGCTGGATTAGTTGGATTCGCTCCACGAGATCCCACCACGCCCCGTTCAGGTCTTCCCTGTCCGGGTCTTCGTACAGTAGCTGCTCGAATCGGTACATCACCAGCGTCCAGCGCGTGAAGATTAGCCCTTCTGCGCGTTTGCGCGCCGCGAGCTTCCCGTGGTCGGCGTCGAGTTCCCGCTCAGGGACGCCTGCCACCTTCCGCAGCCAGCCAGGGTCTCCTGCCAGCGCGCCCATCATGAGCGCTATGGCTTCGGTAGTGCAGAGGTGCGCGTGGGTTCGCAGCAGGTAAGGTAGGTTGGGGTTGATGTGCCTGTCGTAGACTGCGTGCCCGAACTCGTGGAGCATGGCGTTGGTCCAGTACGCGTCCGGCTGGACGTTTGCCAGCACCCGCACGTCGTATGGATACTCGCGCCCGATCGAGGCGCAGAATGCGTGCTGGCTCTTTCCTGCCCGCTCGTACAGATCACTCCTCGACATCACGCCGCGCACGTCGAGGCCAAGGGCGTCATATGTTTTCTTGGTGAGGTCTTCTATGTCGGCATCCGCGAAGTAGCGGTCCACGTCGAAGTCGGCGCTCTCCGGCGGTTCCTGGAAGAACGGATCCGAGAGATGCCAGGGCATGATGGTGTCAGCGCCGAACCTGGCCCTCAGTTCCGCGTCGAGTTCACGCTTGAACTCAGTGAATGGGGCGTCGGTGGCGGATTGTAGGCTGTCCATTATTTCGGCCAGTTCTCCCGCGTCTATATCCTGAAGATCCAGCGAACGCTCGTAGTGGTTTCTGTACCCTGCTTCACGGGCGAGCCGGTTGCGCAGACGGGCAAGCTCCCGCACGGTTCCTTCGACCTCGCGCCCGACGGTCTTCGACGCCTCCCACGCCTCACGCCTGAGAGATTCGTCTTCAGAGGCGCGCAGTATCTCGCGCACCTCGTTCTCCCCGGCCTCCTTGCCGCCGACCGTGCCACGATGGTTGCTGTAGACGGCGTTTGCCTCCGCCTCTAGCTCCTCGATGCGCCCCAGAACCTCGGGGTCGCCCTGGCTACCGGCGAAAGTCCGGTACAGAACCTCGACCTGTCTGCTCAGGAGCGAGTCGTCGAGGGATTCGCGATTCTCGTACCACGACTTCACCATTTCGTATTCGTCGCGGTCCTCGAAGAGGGCGTTGTACTCTTTGCCGGCTTCGATCATCTCCCTCTGCGCCTCTTCGGTCCCCGTGGTGGAGATCTCCCACCAGGATTCCTCGATCCGCTTCTCGACCGGCGCTATGCGCTTCTCGAATTCGGCTATAAAGATCTCTATCTCACTGATTCGGGACAAAGTAGTGTCACCCCCGGGGTTGATCTCGATTGCCAACATCCAGTTTTGCTCCGCACTTAGGACAGTACTCTGGCCTGGAGAAAGGTAGCGGATTTCTGATAGTCCTTCCGCAATCATCGCAGAATCTGGTACCCCGAATATCGAGGAACGTGATCGAGGCTACTAATAGCGCAATAAGAAGGAAGTATTTCAATGGCGCGCCCAGCCCGATAACGACTGCGATGAACAGCACCCCGACGAGGATCATGAACCAGGGGAAATACTTCCTCTTGAACCGTGCGTTCTTATTGAGGTGGAACAGGATGAAACTGGTGATCATCAGTACGAGCCCGGCCACCATGAAGACGGAGAATAAGGTGTCAGATCTCATTCATATCCGCGGAGCGTTTGGGATAGGTCAGCGGGTGCGGGCTGCTTCTTCGCGGCGATTGCCCATGTAGATCACGGCTAGCAGCAGGATTATGCCGAGGGTACAGAGTTGCAGCATGGTCTCAGGCCCGCCACGGTTGCCCACCACCAGCGTTGCCACGAAGACCAGCGCCACGCCAGCGTATCCTGCGGATCGGAAGGAGAAGTAGGAGGTCAAGAGCCCGACCAGCGTGTACAGGATGAACATGAACGGGGCGAGCGTCGTCGCCCACGCGGCGAAGGATGGTGGAGTATCGAGCCCCGTTGCCCATCTCCCTATCTGTCCCACCACCAGAAGCGCCAGGAAAGAGGCGGCGAAGCAGATCGCACCGCTCCTCCAGCTTATGGGCTCTGGATCGAAGTAGTGCGGCTCGTACCAGCGGGCTCCCCGCTCGACGTACCGACCCCGGCGACGGTCGCCATCGCCGCGCCCTCGACGAGAACTCCGCTCGCGGTCTCCGCCCTCTTTTCTTCCGAAGCGCCCCCTGAGACGTTCTCCGAGGCCCGGCCCGCCGGACGCCTGTTCGCGCCGCTTGGCGGAGAGTTCGTCTTCCAGGTCTCCCCAATCTATGCCTTCGAGGTCGGCGAGCTGGTCCGCGGCGTGGGCGAGGTCGAGCGCCTCGTTATGTTTCTGGCGGCGGTCGGGGTCGGCGAGAACGGCGTGGGCCTCTTGCAACAGGGCGAAATCCTGGGTGCTTCCGGATGGATGATCCGGGTGCCGCTCCTTGGCCAGGGTGCGGTAGGCGTTACGGATCTCTGATTGCGACGCTCCGCGCGAGACGCCGAGCACCTCGTAGTAGTTGACTACTTCCGCCATCGTTCCCCTATTCTAACCCACGGATTCCGTCCGGTCCCGCACCCTCCGTAGCGCCAGCCCTATCTCCCCCAGGCAATCTTCGTTCCGCTCCACGTCCGCAGCCTCCCGAAGCGCCGCCAGGGATTCGGGGCCTCCGATCTCACCTAGCGCCCATGCCGCGTGGCCCCGCACCAGCGCGGAATCATCCTCCCCCAAAACCAGAATCAAGGGCGGAACTGCCTCCCCCAGTTTCAGATTTCCTGCTGCGACACAGCAATTCCGTAGTAGTCCGGCCCGCCCGGGACGGGTGAGCGGTGTCCCAGCAAAGCGCCGCTCGAACTCTTCTTCGTCGCGGATGCCGAGCGTCTCCACGATGTCGAGGTACGGGCCTGTCCCCGCTTCAGCCGAGAACTCCGGCCAGCGGGATTTCGTGGCCTTTGTTTTGTTGTATGGGCAGACTTCCTGGCACACGTCGCACCCGAAGGCCCAGTCACCGACGAGCGGGCGCAGTTCGCGCGGGATCTCACCCCGGTTCTCGATGGTCAGGTACGAGATGCAAAGCCTGGCGTCCACCACGCCTGGGGCTTTTATGGCCCCTGTCGGGCAGCGGTCCATGCATCGGGTGCATCGGCCGCAGGTTCCGGTTCCTGGTTCGTCAGGTTCGAGTTCGAGGTCCAGGATCAGGTCCGCAATAAAGAAGTACGATCCGACATCACCGTTGATGATGCATGAGTTACGCCCGAAGAACCCGAGCCCTGCGTGCTGCGCCGCCGACCGTTCCAAAAGCGGCACCGCATCCGTGAACCCCCGAGCTTTGATCTTCACGCCCAGCGCTTCTTCCAATACTTTCCGCAACCGGAACAGGCGCTCCTTGATGACCTCGTGATAATCCCGGCCCCACGCATACCTGGCGACCCTGCCGCCACCCTCGTTCTCGGGATGCTCGCCCGGATAGTACGAGACGCCAAGAGAGACCACGCTCCTCGCGCTCTTCTGGAGCTTCTTCGGGTTAGAGAGAAGTTCAACGGGCCTGTGCATGTAGCCCATGTCGGCTGCCATTCCGGCCTCCTGCCACTCTCGCAGCCGTTCGCCGCCCCGCTCCAGCGGCTCCGCGCTCGTCACCCCGATGAGGTCAAAGCCTGCAGCGCTCGCCAGTTCTTCGAGAATGCGCCTGGCTTCTTCCGGGTTGATCGGGGGATCTGGGCTCATAACGCCTGATTGTATCCGCGCAATTGGGGGAAAAGATACAGGGTATGCAATCTCGAAAGCGTATATCATTACTGTAAGGTTGGAACGGGATACCAGGAGGAGAAAGCGTGGCTATTTCTAGCGTGAACCCGGCGACGGGGGAAGAAATCAGGACCTTCGATTCGCTGACGGATGAGCAGATAGACGAGAAACTCCAGCGAGCCGCAGACACCTTCCGAGAGTACCGGAAGACCTCTTTCGAGGAGCGGGCTGAGATGCTTGCTCGGGCGGCTGAGATCCTGGAAGGGGAGGCCGAAGAGTTCGGGCGCTTGATGACGAGTGAGATGGGCAAGACCCTCGCCGCCGCCACCGCCGAGACCCAGAAGTGCGCTCGTGGCTGCCGTTACTACGTGGAGAACGCCGAACGTTTTCTGGCTGACGAGAAGATCGAGGTCGAAGGCGCAGAGGCGTACATCCACTACCAGCCGCTCGGCCCGATACTGGCCGTCATGCCATGGAACTTCCCTTTCTGGCAGGTCTTCCGGCACGTCGCCCCAGCCCTGATGTCGGGGAACGTCGTCCTTCTCAAACACGCCTCGAACGTCCCCCAGTGCGCCCTTGCGATAGAGGACATCAT
>JACDAR010000145.1 GCA_013695335.1 Rubrobacter sp. | reverse complement strand
GCCGAGGATCGTGGTGGCGTCTTTGCTGACGATGGCCTTCCTCGCCCGTCCCAACTGGTTGATCTGGGTGTTCTCGAGCCTGTGGCCGAGTTCCGTGGTGACGACCTGGCCGCCGGTTGCGATGGCGATATCTTCGAGTACCCTCTTGCGCCGGTCGCCGAAGAGTGGGGTCCTGATAGCGGCCACCTTCAAGCGGCCCCGCGCTTTGTTGATGACCAGGGTGCCGAGAGCATCTCCTTCCAGGTCTTCGGAGATGATCAGGAGCGGCTTGCCGCTCTGTATTACCTCGTTGAGCACCGGTACGAGGTCCTGGATGGCGCTGATCTTCTGTCCGACGAGCAGGATGTACGGCTCGTCGAGCACGGCCTCCATACGCTCCCGGTTCGTAACGAACCCCGGGGAGACGTAACCTTTGTCGAAGTGCATCCCCTCCACGAAATCGAGCTGCATAGCGAGGGTATGCCCCGCCTCGACGTTCACCACGCCGTCCCTGCCAACCATCTCCATCGCGTCGGCGATGACGGTTCCAATCTCTACCGAGCGCGCGCTGATCGCGCCGATCCGGATCATGTCTTCCCGGCCTTCGATCTCCGTGGCCTGATCCAGTATCGCCTCGACGGCGACCTCGGTGGCTTTCTCGATGCCGCGCCTCAACATGACCGGATTCGCGCCAGCCGTCACGTTCTTGATGCCCTCGTGGATGATCGCCTGCGCCAGGATGAGCGCCGTCGTCGTCCCGTCGCCCGCTATGTCGTTGGTCCTTGTCGCAACCTCCTTGACCATTTGCGCGGCCTGGTTCTCGAAGATGTTCTGGAGATCAATCTCCTGCGCGATGGTCACGCCATCGTTGGTGATGGTCGGTGAGATCAGAGGCTTCTGATATATCACGTACCGCCCCTTTGGACCGAGCGTCGTCCTGACCGCGTTGGCGAGCTTGTTGACGCCCGCCTCCATGGACCGGCGCGCGGCGGTGTCGAACCTCAGCTTCTTGGGCGCCACGCCGAAACCTCCTCTACTTTTCGACTACCGATCCACCCTCGGGCCGGACTTCGCGGCCTCCGGTTTCTTTCTGCTAGGCGGAAAGCCGGCGGTTACAAGATGCGACCCGCGAGAGGCCCCTCGCGCCCACGTATCCACCGGCTTCATGCCTCATGCCTCACGGCTCTGGCTGCTAGCTATCTACGCCACGCCTTCCGGGATCAGGATGCCTCTGCCTCTGAGGTTACCGTTCTCCAGATCGACCATCGCGTCGGTGATCGCATCGAGCGGATAGGTCGAGGTGTGCAGCGTCACCTTTCCCTGTCCGGACAGCGCCATAAGCTCGGCGAGGTCGTTGTAGGTCCCAACCAGGTTCCCGACTATGCTGATCTCCCTCAGGATTATCTCCTGGGTGGGAATGTCCAGCGCCCCACCGTAGCCGACCACGTAGTAGGTGCCAGCGTCCTGGACCATCCGTGGAGCTACCTTTTCGACGCCCTGCTCGGCGACGATATCGATCACGGCCTCCGCTCCCAGACCGCCTGTGATCTCGGTGACCTTTTCGACTTCGCTACCGTCGGCAAGTACTGTGTAATCTGCTCCGATCTCGCTTGCGAGATCCAGGGCCGGCTCCAGTCTGTCGACGACCACGATCTCGGCCGGGGTCAGCGCCTTGAGGCACTGAATGGCGATATGGCCCAGGCCGCCGGCGCCGATCACTACGACTTTCATCCCTGGATAGAGAATCCTCGCCGCCTTCTTTACCGCGTGGTACACGGTGAGTCCCGCGTCCGCGTGGGCCGCTATGTCCGCGGGTTCCACGCCTTCGGGCAGCTTGATCACCGACCGGCCGTGGGTCTTGAGGAAATCCGCGTGCCCCCCGTCTACAAAGAGCCCCGGGAATATTCCTTCCACGCAGTGCATGTCGTCGCCGGCCCGGCAAGCCCGGCACAGCCCGCAGGTGATCAGAGGATGGACAACCACAGCGTCGCCCACCTCGACGTTGGACACCGCCGAGCCAACCTCGTGCACCCATCCCGCGCTTTCGTGGCCGAGCGTATAGGGCAACTGTGTACCAGCCTGCTCATGAAGCTCTTTGAAGTCTCCGTCCTTGAGGTGGAGGTCCGTGCGGCAGAGTCCCGAGGCGCCGATCCTCACTATAACGTCGAGCGGTTCGGTAGCCTTTGGTTCATCGACTTCATCTATCTGCAGGTACTCGTTGTAATTGTGCAGCCGCGCTGCTTTCACGCGCTTTCCTCCTCGGGATCGTTGATTCCGTAACGGGCTGACAGAACCCCTCTACAAAAGCCCGCGTTCGCCTCGATGCTCAGCCTGGTCACCCTGGCGAACCGCAGGTGCTGAACTACCGCCTCCTCCGGAATCCGCCGTCCATCCGGGTCAACCACCAGCGGCGCGTCCTCCGAAGCATCTAGCCCAAGTTCCTCCCTGCGGCCCAGATACTTGTCCTTCGCCTCTGAGCCGGGAACCTGACCGAGGCTCATGTTCGCCAACTTTTCAGGTGAGTAGCCATTCGCGAGGAGCATCCGGCAGAGCCTCTCCTGCCTGCCGACGAACGCCTTGCGCCGGAAGATTCCGCGCAACTCGTCCAGGCTCTCTCCCTCCGTCTCTTCGAAAGAGTGGAAGGTGCTCTCGAAGCCCATTCCCCCAGCCATTCCCGCGTTGATTTCTTCGGCTGTGTGGTGGTCGTCGAGGATCACCCGCGCCTCGCGAAGTCCAGGAATAGCGAGCAACGCCTCTCTGGCGTCGTAGGCCATCAGGTAGGCGAAGTTCGGGGCGCAGAACGGCGTCGGGAGGCGCAGTGTAACGTCTACAGCATCGTCTCCGACCCGAAGGTCCGAGATAAATTTCAGGTCCGTTATCGACTCGTCAAGCTCCGGGTCCCGGACGCCCGAGAGGGCGTCCAGGACCGATGCTTCGGTAATCATTAAAGTGGGCTCTCCGGATAAGCGGACTCGCTTCCGGCCATTACCGGCTCTTCCTGCGGGATCTCGTCGGGAACCTCGATGTCGTAGAGCTTCGCGGCGTTGAGGCCGAGGATCTTGCGCTTGATGTCCGGGGTGAGCGTCCCGTACTCGCCCTGCAAGTCCTCCGGGATCTGGAAGTCAACGAACATCTCCACCAGCCACTTGGGCTGCCAGATGGCGTAGTCGCTGGAGAAGAGGATGCGATCCTCATCCAGCCAGTACAGCAGCTCCCCGATGATCTGCGCGAAGTAACGCGGCCTGGAGTAGACGAACGGCATGGCTACCGCAAGCCCTCCGTAGACGTTTGGCTCCTGAACCCCGATCCAGCAGAAGTCCTCCAGCCTCGGAAGCCCAACGTGCTCGACGATGAAGTTCAAATCCGTGAACTCATGCGCCACGTGATCCACGTCATCGACATTGAAGGCGTCCTTGTTCA
>JACDAR010000133.1 GCA_013695335.1 Rubrobacter sp. | reverse complement strand
AGCCAGGCCAGGGCCGTCCCCACGAGCGCCGTGTACAGAAGGCTCACCACAAACGTCCCGCTCCATGAGATCTCCGCTAACGACTCCACGAAAAGCCCTACGATGGTCAGACAGATCCCCCCGGCCAGAAACTGCAGCGCGATGGCCCACAGAAGCGGGACCTGCTCTTGGGCGTGCTTGAAGTACACCGTACCGACGGACCAGGCGACGCCTGACGCGGCGGCGAAAACTATACCCACCCAGGACACGTCCCCGGTAAATGCGCCAGCGCTGACGGCCACTATGCCGCAGAAGCCGAGCAGCAGGCCGGAGAGCTTCGCCGGCCCGAGTTGCTCGCCGAGGAAAAGCCAAGATAGAAAACCCGTGAGTATGGGCTGGAGGTAGATCAGGACCGCCGCCATCCCTGAAGGCAGGTACATGATGGCGACCGTCTGCGCCCCCAGGAACAGCACCACGTTGAAGAGCGCCAGCAGACCGTACACCGGCCAGCACCGGCGCAACTCCGGGCGGCCGCCCCACACGAAGGCGGGGAGCGCCACCACCGCGCCGCCGATAATGCCGCGTAGCCCGGCGAAGAGCACCGGCGGCGCGTCTGAAAGTCCGATCTTCATGGCCGAGAACGTCGAGCTCCAGAACAGGATCAACAGCGCGAACGCCGCCACCGTGCGGCCGCGCCCGCTTTTCAAACCGCTACTAGGCGTTCGGGTAGAAGTTGCGCACCCAGCGGTGGGCTTTGAGCCTCCGGACCTGATCCTCCGGCAGCCCTTCGCCGTCGCCGACGGCCATGTTCCGCTCCACGTTGCGTACCGAGCGCATCCCCGGAATCACGGTGGAGACGGCCGGGTTGGAGAGGATGTAACGCAGCGCGATCTCAGCGATCTCATCCTCCGTGGTCCCGAGCTCGGAGACGATGGCCCGCACCCGGTCCTGCACCTCGCGCTTGCGGTCGCCCTTGAAGTACTCGTTGCGGAAGTCGCCCTCCTCGAACTCCGTCTCCGGTGTGATCCTGCCGGTCAAAGCGCCCTCGTCGAACGGCACCCGCACGATGACCCCGACGTTGTGCGTCTGGCAGAACGGCAGCAACTCGTCCTCCGGGCTCTGGTCGAAGACGTTGTAGATGACCTGCACCGTATCGACGAGTCCGGTCTGAACCAGCCGCAGCGCGTTCTCGGGCTGGTGGTCGTTTATGGAGACGCCGAAGGCCTGGATCTTGCCTTCCGCCTTGAGTTCCTCGATGGCCTCCTGCCAGCTTCCGTCACCGACCCACTCGTCCTGCCACACGTGGAACTGCTGCACGTCCAGCGTGTCCACGCCGAGGTTCTTCAGGCTCTCTTCCGTACACTCCCGAACGTAGTCTCCCGGGAACACGTCCTCCGGGTTCAGCCCTCCAGGCGCGGGCCAGACACGGTTCTTGGGCGGGATCTTGGTTGCGACCCTGACGGTCTCCTCGCGGTCCTTGATAACCTGCCCGACGAGCCGTTCACTGTGGCCGTCACCATAGGCGAGCGCGGTGTCGATGAGGTTCAGGCCGAGGTCTATGGCCCGGTTCAGGGCCTTCAGGGACTCGTCGTCCTCCGCGCCGAGCCAGGCGTCCTTGCCGATTCCCCAGGCTCCGTAGCCTATCTCGGAGACTTCGATGCCGGTGTTGCCGAGCTGTCTGTAGTGCATGGTTCCCTTCCGTTCGCCGAACTTGCGACCGTTTATGGTAGCACCCGCGCGGTGACACCAGGTACGCGCCATTACTCCGGCGAAGGTAAACTGTTAGGAGACAGAATCATGGGGAGATGAGCTTTGCGTATCCTGGACGACAAGCAGCAGGCGCTGGTGGAGCGCGAACGGAAGCTCCTCCAAGGGCTCG
Organism: Rubrobacter sp.; assembly: GCA_013695335.1. GTDB lineage: Bacteria > Actinomycetota > Rubrobacteria > Rubrobacterales > Rubrobacteraceae > JACDGB01. The sequence continues at coordinate 1,180 of JACDAR010000133.1, read as the reverse complement.
TCGGATTCCTGTCCGGCTTCGGGGCGCCGGAGGAAGACGCGGAGTTAGTTCGGCGGGCGCTGCTGGACGTGGACGAGCTATTCCTGCTCGTGATCGTTGGCGAGTTCAACTCAGGCAAGAGCGCTTTCATCAACGCCCTGCTCGGGGCGGATGTGGCCGAGGAGGGCGTCACGCCGACTACGGACAGGATCACGGTGCTGCGCCATGGCCCCGAACCAGCCTCCCGAGAGCGACGCGAGGGCGTGCTGGAACGCGAGTACCCGAACGATTTTCTGCACGAGGTCTCCATCGTGGACACGCCGGGCACCAACGCCATCATCCGCCAGCACGAGGAGCTATCAAGGGGTTTCGTACCGAGGAGCGATCTCGTCCTGTTCATCACGTCCGCAGAGAGGCCGTTGACGGAGAGCGAGCGCGGGTATCTGGAGATGATCCGAGACTGGGGCAAGAAAATAGTACTGATCGTGAACAAAGCAGACCTCCTGAGCGGTCAGGAGAACGTGGAGAGGGTGCGTACCTTCGTCGCGGACGGCCTGAAATCCACCCTCGGCCTCGCCCCCCCGATGTTCTTCGTTTCCTCGCTCCTTGCCCGCAAGGCGAAGCGGGCTTCCAGTGAGATGGAGCGCGACGCGCTGCTGAAGGCTAGCGGCTTCGGGGAGCTGGAAAGCTACGTCTCGGACGTGCTTGATGAGGAGGGCCGGGTGCGCATCAAGCTGGAGAGCCCGCTCGGCGTGGTGGTGGAGCTGGTGCGCCGCTACGGGAGGGCCGTCGGGGAACGGCTAAGTTTGTTGGAGGACGACTTTCGGACGGCGGAGAACGTGGAGGCGCAGCTCGGGGAGTTCGTGGAGGACCTGCGGCGGGACTTCGAGGCGCGGATGGCGGAGATCGAGAACACCGTGCGGGCTATGAACGAGCGGGGCGATGCCTGGTTCGAGGAGAACATCCGGATCGGACGTTTCAGAGAGCTTCTGCGGCGCGAGAAGGTGGAGGAGCGTTTCCGCAAGGAGGTGGTCGGCGACACGGAGAAGGTCATAGACGAGCGGGTCGAGGAGCTGGTGGACTGGATAGTTGACCGGAACCTCAAGCAGTGGCGCTCCATCGTGGACTACGTGGACCGTCGGCGGCAGGCTGGTTATAACGAACACCTGATCGGGGAGGTCGGAGACAACTTCGAGTACAA
>JACDAR010000105.1 GCA_013695335.1 Rubrobacter sp. | reverse complement strand
CTATCGCCGGAAGCATCGCCAGAATCCCGCCCGCGGCGAGCACGTTGGTCGAGGTCTCGGCGTAGTTTCCCTGGAAGTTGAGGATGCCGATGGAGATCGGAAGCAGGGACGGCTCGCTGAGGAGAATGTACGGCACTATAAACTCGCCCCAGGCCAGGATCGCCGTGAGCACGAAAGCCGAGGTGAGGCCGGGCAGGATGAGCGGCAGAACGATCCTCCGGAACGCGCCGAAGCGCGTACAGCCGTCCACCATCGCCGCCTCGTCCAGCGCGGGAGGGATGCCGTCGAAGAAGCCCTTCAGCATCCAGGTCGCAAGCGGGACCAGGATCGCGATGTACACCATCGCGGCGCTGAAGTGGGAGTCGAGAAGATTCAGGCGTGCATAGTACCGGTAGAGCGGGATGATGACGACGAGAGGCGAGATCATCTGCAGACCAAGCACCCCGAGGAGCAGCGTGCTACTGCCACGGAACCGCAGGCGCGAGAAGGCGTAGGCTGCGGGGGCGGCGATCACGATCGCGCCGAAGCTCCCGGCCACCGACAGTTTGAGAGAATTCAGCAGGAACACGGAGAACTGCGCCGTGTACAGAACCTCCGCGTAGTTCTCCAGCGTCGGGGTCTCGGGGATCAGGCGCAGGGACGTGATGTACACCTCCTGCGAGGTCCTTATGGATAGCGACAACACCCACAGGAGAGGGCCACCGAAGAAGACCAGGGCGGCCAGGAACACCAGGTATGTGAGTGCATCGCCTATCCTGCGCTGGACCGTGCGACTTCTCACAGCGTCCCCTCGGAGCGCAGCAGGCGCCGGTAGGCCAGCGTGAGGACCATGCTGATAAAGAGCATGATCACGGCGAGCACCGCGCCGCCGGCCAGGCTGTACTGCTGGAAGATGACGTTATAGGTGCGGAGTGAGAGCACCTCAGTGGCCTGTCCGGGGCCTCCGCCCGTCAGCGGCAAGATCATGTCGAAAGTGTTCAGGGTGGAGATCGTGATCAGGATGACGTTGATCATCAGGATCGGCCTGAGTTGCGGGATGGTGATGTACCAGAAGTTCTGAAGCACGGACGCGCCGTCCACCTTGGCCGCCTCGTACAGTTCGTCCGGGATGGACTGCAACCCGGCGTATTGCAGGATCATGCTGAACGCCGTCCCCCGCCAGACGTTCGCGACTATGATCGACATGAGGGCCAAGCTCGGGGTGGAGAGCCACGGAACGTTGCCGAAACCGAAGGCGGCCAGAACCAGGTTCGCCAGCCCGTACGGGGCCTCGTTGAGCACTATGGACCACACGATTCCGATCACCACGCCAGGCATCACCCAGGCGGAGAGGACGATGGATCTCATGAACACCATGCCGGGCAGCCTGCGCTTGCGGGCCCGGTTCACGGCAACGGCGATGATCAAACCGAGAACGATCTGCAACACAACGCTGGCGATGACGAAGATGGCCGTGGTTTTGAGCACCTCGTACAGGACCGGATCGCTCAGCACCCTTATGAACGTGTCGAGCGTGTATACGTAGTCAGCCCTCTGCAACGAGGCGTTGGTGAGGCTGTAGCGCAGCACCTCGATGGCCGGGTACAGGTAGAAAAGCGTGACAACCGCGAGCAGCGGCGCCATCCACAGCGTGGGCCTGTTCTCGCCCAGAAGCGTCCTGAAACCCATGCCCCGTTTAGCAGCCATAGCCGTCTACCCCTCGGAACCCGCTACTTTTTCAGTTCGTTGTAGGCAGAGAGGGAAGCCTTGTATGCGGTATCCACAGCCTCCTCAGGCGTTGCTTCGCCGGTGAGCACCGTGCCTATGGCGATCTGGAGCTGCGTGGATATCTCCGGGTAGACAGGGACGCCGGGACGCGCCTCGCCGTACGTGAGGGCCTCCTTGAACTGGTCGTAGATCGGGTCCTGGAACTTGTCCAGGGAGTCGAACAGCTCCGGGTTGGTGGGCAACTGCCCTGTAACCTGGTTTCCGGCCCCAACGTACACATCCTTGGTGAACTCGGCGCACATCTTGACCTTCTCCGGGTCGTCCGAGAACGCGCCCATCGTCCACCCGCCGGTGCCCGTCGTCTGCGGATCGTTGGGGTTCATCGTCGGGAGGAGCGAGATCTCATACTTCTTGAACTGCTCGGGCGGCAGGGATTCTTTAAGCGGGGGATACTGGAAGTCCCCGCCCTGGAACATCGCAACCGTCTGGGCCTGGGCCGCCGCCTCGAACTCGGCGTAGTCCGTTATGGTCACGACCTGCTTGGGAGAAGCCCCGCTGTCCACGGCCTCCTTGAGGAAGTTCATCATGTTGATCATATAGGTCCGGTTCTTGCCCTCACCGAAGATGGGCTTGCCCTGGTCGTCAACCAGCTCGCCGCCCTGGCTCCAGAAATGGGCCAGGTTATCGAAGGTCGTGCCCTCCCAGCGTCCGCCATTGAAGAGGTAGCCGTCAACCTTCGAGTCCTTCTGCTTGGCGGCCTTCGCGGACTGTATGAGCTCGTCCCACGTCCTCGGCGCTTCGGGGACAAGGTCCGTCCTCCGGTAAAGCATCCGCACGTCCGTGGCCCACCAGTAGGCGTACATCTTTCCGTCGTCATCGACCACCACGTCCTTGACGAACGGGAAGAGGCCATCGATCTCTTCCTGGCTGACAGGCAGCGGCTTCAGGGCTCCCTGCTCTATGAACTGGGCGACGACGAAGGAGTCTACGTTCGCGCAGTCGGGCGCCCTGCCAACGCGGGCCTGTTCCAGCAGGCGCGCCTGCTCCTGGGTGGTCTGGGCGTCGGGGATGATCTTCAACTCCAGCTTCCAGTCGGGGTGCTCTTTGGCGAACTTGGTGAAGAGCTTTTCGAACCCGTCGGCCCAACTCTGGGTGGTGGCGTTCTGGTGCGTATAGCTGTTGTTGAGCTGCACCGTCATCGTCTTCGGCGCGTCTTCTTTGCCTATACGGTCCAGGGTCAGGAGCCCGCCGCTCCCCCCACAACCCATCGCGATTCCGGCCACCACCAGAACCAGAGCCAAACGGACGCACAGACGGATCCAAGCGTTCACCCCGAACTCCTTTCCCCTATGTACCTGTAGCGCCCGGGGCGATGTTCGTCCCGTTTCCCGGCGCCCACAACTCCACCTCAGACAACATTAGCCTGTTGCTGTATCTGTGTCAATTTTTTGTCTGCGTTATCGGCGGGCCACGAGTATGGCGTACAGGCCCGTCAGCGAGATCACCCGCCCATCCTCGACCACGATCTCGAAGTAGTCTTTGAATTCTTGCGGGGCGCAGGCGAGCCACGCTTCTAGCTCGTCGCGGTCGTCTTCCGGCATCCCGATACGTGAGGTCCACTCCACGAACGGGTACGGCTTGCGGCCCGGAGGTTCGACGTGTTCGACTGTCATGCCCGAACCCTCGATCATGGCCCGCCACTTGCTCACCCGGTGCGCCCTTACGTGGCCTGGGTCCCGCCACTTCTCGTAACGGTTCATAAAGTCGTCCAACTCAGGATTCTCCGGAGCGATGTTGTCGTCGAGCAGGAACCTCCCCCCAGGTTTCAGGACGCGGGCAACCTCGGCGACGAAGTTACCGGGGTTGGGGAAGTGATGCGCCGCGATGCGGCACGTCACCACGTCGAAACTATCATCCCCGAAAGGCATGTTCTCAGCGTCCGCGAGTTCGAAGCGCACGTTCTCGACACCGCGACTCTGGATGAACGTCTGGGCTGCGGCCAGCATGTCCGGCGTCAGGTCGCTGGCCACCACTTCCTTGACGTGCGGCGCGAAGGCCAGCGCCGTGTGCCCGCCGCCGGTCGCCACGTCAAGAACCCGCTCGCTACCTTCGAGCCGGGCCAGCTCGACCATCCTGGGAAGGTCGTCGCCCTGCGCGTGGACCGCGCTCGAAACGTAGTTTCCGGCAGCGGCCCCGAAACGGGCGCTGATCCCACGTTTCACCTCGTCATACTCCGCCATGTCCTCCTCCCGGTCGCCGGCGATTTATCTTACCCCAGAGATTACCCAGGACATCCGGCCCACCATGCTACACTGATCCCGTGCTACACGAGGAGGAGAGATGGCGAACCTGACGATTACGGTGGACGCGCAAACTTTGAAGCGGGCGAGGATGCGGGCGCTGGAGGAGGACACGTCGGTCAACGCGGTGCTCCGAGACTATCTGGAGGAGTATGCGGGTGTGAGACGGGAGCGGTTGGAGGCTATGCGGAAGATACTGGAGTCTTCGCGGGAGTCCACATCGGGCTCAGGGCCGGGCGGACGCACCTGGAAGCGTGAGGACGCTTACGAGGACAGGCTCAGGGAGTAAGGTCACGGCTAATGCGTTCGTTCTTCGACACCAACGTGTTGCTCTATCTTTTCGACACCGGTGAACCGGAAAAGAAAGCCAGAGCTCAGGAGGTGGTGGAGCGAGAAATCCGGGCAGATCGCGCGGTCCTGAGCACGCAAGTTCTGCAGGAGTTCTACGTGAACGTTACCCGCAAGCTGGCATCACCGCTCCCGCCGGAAGTAGCTGAAGAAAGGGTACGTGACTACTCCCGGTTGCCGTTGGTGCGGGTGGATGCGACCTTGATCCTGTCGGCCATTGATCGAAGCCAGCGAATGTCGTTTTCCTTCTGGGACGCCCTGATCGTCGAGTCCGCAATCCTGGCAGGCGCGGATCGCCTGCTCACCGAGGATCTCCAGCATGGGCAGGAGATCGAGGATCTTCGCATCGAGAATCCGTTTCTCTAGCGCCTCCAGCCTCGTTTCGTAGCGGGAATTGTGCTGTAATTCCGTAAAGGGGATAGCAACCAAGGAGGATCAGCATGAGCGAAAAAGTCTACCGCAGCGAGCTTACGCCAGTGAGCTTCTTGAGGCGCAGCGCGTACATGTTCCCGGATAAAACCGCCGTGGTCTATGGGGATCGTCGTTACACCTACCGCGAACTCGAAGAGCGCGTCAACCGCCTCTCTTCACGATTGCGGGACGCCGGGCTACAAAAAGGAGACAGGGTAGCCTTTCTCTGCTTCAACACGCCGCCCATGCTGGAGGCCCATTTCGCAGTGCCCGCCGCCGGGCTAGTCCTCGTAGCCATCAACACCCGCCTCGGCAAGGACGAGGTCACCTATGTAGTCGAGCATTCGGGCGCGAAGATGGTCTTTGTGGACGCAGAGCTGGAGAAGCTGCTAGCTGACGTGGAAGGCGTAGAGACCGTGCGCGTGGACGACACGGGCGAGGCTGGAGATCCTTACGAGGACTATCTCTCGGATGGTTCGACGGAGGCCGCGCCTGACGTTCTCGAAGACGAGGAAGAGACAATCTCCATCAACTACACGTCGGGAACGACGGGACGTCCGAAGGGTGTGATGTACACGCACCGTGGCGCGTACCTCTGCGCGCTCGGCAACGCCATCGAGATCGGGATGGGCTACGAGACCAAATACCTGTGGACGCTCCCGATGTTCCACTGCAACGGGTGGACGTACCCATGGGCCGTCACGGCTGTGGCGGCGACGCACGTTTGTTTGAGGAAGGTCGAGCCGCCACGGATCTGGGATCTCTTCGAGAGCGAGGGGATCACGCACTACTGCGCCGCCCCGACGGTCCAGATCGGGATAGTCAACGACGACGCGGCCCACGAACTCGACCGGAGCGTGACCGCCGCCATCGCTGGCGCTCCCCCATCCCCCACCCTGCTCGGCGGCTTGCTTGAACTGAACATAAACCCCATGCACATCTACGGCCTCACCGAGACGTACGGCCCCATGACCACCAGCGGCGTCCACCCCGAGTGGGAGGATCTGGACATGGAGGAACGCGCCCGCCTCATGGCCCGCCAGGGACAGGGCTACACGACCGCCGACCTGGTGCGGGTCGTGGACGAGAACATGAACGACGTGGAGCGCGACGGCGAGACAATGGGTGAGATCGTGATGCACGGCAACATGGTCGCCAAGGGCTACTTCGACAACGAGGAGGCCACCGAAGAAGCTTTCGAGGGCGGCTGGTACCACTCAGGTGACGTTGCCGTGTGGCACCCGGACGGGTACGTGGAGATCCGGGACCGCAACAAGGACATCATAGTCTCGGGCGGCGAGAACATCTCGACCATCGAGGTCGAGCAGGTAGTCTCCCGCCATCCTGCCGTGATGGAGGCAGCCGTCGTAGCCATCCCTGACGAGAAGTGGGGCGAGCGCCCCAAAGCCTTCGTCGTCCTCAAGAACGGCGCGGAGGCGACGGAGCAGGAGATCATAGATTTCTGCAAAGAACACATAGCCCGCTTCAAGGCCCCTGCGGCCATAGAGTTCGGTGAGCTGCCGAAAACTTCCACAGGCAAAGTCCAGAAGTTCGTCCTGCGCGACAAGGAATGGACTGGTCAAGAGAAGCGGGTCAATTAGAGCGGTATTGCAAACTAGCTGTAATACCGTGAGGCTGTCGAGCATGAACGCATACTCGAAGTATCTCAGGCTGAAGATACTCGCTGCCGTGGAACGTGGCATTCCTCGAAGGGAGATCGCCGATCACTTTGGTGTCTCTCGGCCGACCATCGGTCGCTGCATCAAACTGAAAGTCAGCGGGCGAGACCTCGCACCAAGCCTTCACTGGGGCGCGAATCGAAGATCGTTGAAAGCCCAGATCACAAGAAGTCTCTGTGGAAACAACTCGAAGAGAATGACACGGCCACTCTCGAAGAACATTGCGAGGTGTTCGAGCGCGAGCGGGGAGTTTCGGTGTCCGTCGCTACCATGAGCCGTGCGGTGAGAAAGCTCGGATAGATTTTCAGAAGAAATCACTAAGAGCCACCGAGCGCGATGAGAAGGGAAGAAATGCTTTCGGGGAGGGCGTAAAGAGCATCGACGCGAAACGCTTTCAGCTGCCATGCCGCAATAGTAGGGCCGTCACCGCCGCAGCTCCACCACCTTTTCCAGCCGCCCCAGCTTGTGCGGGTTGCGGATCGCGTAGATGCGGGCGATCCGGCCGTCCTCGACCACGAAGGTGACCGCAGCGTTGAGCTCGCCGGTCAGGTCGATCCGGGCCGCGACCGCGCCGTTGAGCAGCAGCGTGGCGACCTCCGCGTCCGGCGCGACCTGCGAGAAGCGGGACAGGAGCGTCGCCACCCGCTTCGTGCCCTCGACCGGACGCCGGACGGCGGGTACCAGGCCCCCGCCGTCCGCGACCATGACGACGTCGGGGGCGAGCACGTCCATCAGGCCCTGCACGTCACCCGTGGTGAGGGCGGCGAGGAACCGCTCCACGACCTGCTGCTGCTCGGTGCGGTTCACCTCCATCCGCGGGCGCCGTGCGGCCATGTGTCGGCGCGCCCGGTGCGCGATCTGCCTGACCGCCGCGGAGGACTTGCCCACGGCCTTGGCGATCTCGTCGTACGGCACGTCGAATACCTCGCGCAGCACGAAGACCGCGCGCTCGGCCGATCCGAGCGTCTCGAGCATGGTGAGCATCGCGATCGAGACGCTCTCGGCGAGCTCGACGTCCTCGGCCACGTCGGGGCTCGTCAGCAGCGGCTCGGGCAGCCACTCCCCGACATAGTCCTCGCGCCGCCGCGCCAGCGTGCGCAGCCGGTTGAGCGCCTGCCGGGTGACGATCCGGACGAGGTACGCGCGTGGGTCACGCACCTCGTCCCGGGCAGCGTCGCCAATGTCGGCCCACCGCATCCAGGTCTCCTGTACGACGTCTTCGGCGTCGGCCGCAGAGCCGAGCATCTCGTAAGCGACGGTGAAGAGCAGGCTACGGTGGACGATGAACGGTTCGTCATTCATGCCGGCGAGCGTACGTCGCCGCTCGGGCTGGCCAACGGTTTCAGGTCGCAGGCGGCCGAGAACTCCTGCGACTCGATGCCGAGCGCGACATTGGTCCGGGCGCTGGCGTTCATGAACCCCACCCTGGCGGCCAGCTCCACCAGCACCGGTGCCCCCAGCTCCTCGAGCAGCGCGGCGGACATCTCGTCAGTGACGGTCGGCGGGGTCTGGCTCACCGCCTCGACGTACTCCATCACCCTCCGCTCCAGGGGAGTGAAAACATCCGACTCCCGCCAACGCGGCACCTCCCGTGCTTTGGCCTCGTCGAGACCCTTGTTGTGTGCCATGAAGTAGTTCAAATCCAGGCAAAAGCTGCAGCCGACCAGGCTGGCCGCGGCCATGAGCGCGAACGACGCCAGGTTCGGGTCGAGCCGGTCCCACTTCTCGGCCTTGCGACCGAATCCCATCATGTCCTTGAAGACCCTCGGGTTCTGCCACATCACCTCGACACCCTCCGGCACCTTGCCGAACATCTTGCGCGACATCCGCTTGACCAATCCGCCGTAGATGCCGGTGATCTCCGTCTTCGGAATTCGGGTACCGCTGGCCATGATTTCTCCTCTGGTTGCTTACCCTCGACATGAAGACACCGGCCACGACTCGGATGTGACACCCGAGCCGGATATTCTTGCCAGCCGTGGCTGAAGCAGAGTTCCGGTACTCCGACCAGACCGACCCGTAATGTCTGCAACCGTTGACTGTCACTCTAATGGCGGTAAACCCTAGAGCGTTTCTCGAAACAACTGATCCACGTTTGGCGGAACCTCAAACGTCTGGCGTTAGGCCGCCGGTAAGGATACAAGAACGGCGCGGAATCTCGAAGTATCAGTTCTTCTGCAAATTGCTGTAGGCTCTCGGAAACCCATGCGACAGCCGCCCAGCGATAGTGGACAACCCCTGACTACTACGGAACGAAGGCCATCGCCCGGCCGGGGCCTCCACTCGAACCGCTGATCTTGAGCGGCATGAAGACGAAGAACGATCCGCGCACAGGCAACTCGTCGAGGTTCGTCAGTATCTCGACGTAGCGCATCCCGCGCCCCAGCCCTTCCTGGTGCACCGGCACGCCGTCGTGGGCTCTTCCTATGCTCGGTGCGTCTATCCCGATCGTCGTCACGCCTTTTTCGTACAGGTAGACGGCGGTCTCCGGTGACGGCGACGGCCAGCCGGGATGCTCGCCCGTAACGAGCGACCCGCTCATGTATCTCTCCCCCGGCTCACCTTCGACGTAGTATCGATCCCATCGGGTCTTGAAGAGAACCACCTCACCCTCGCGGAGCTCGCCGTGCTCCTCCTCGAAAGACTGGACGTGCTCGGGCTCGATAAACGGGCTCACCCCCGGCTCGCCGGTATCGGAGAGGTGGCCCACGTCCACCACGACGGCCATGCCCATGAGGTCGTCGAGCGGTACGAGGTCCCCGGTCTCGGAGCCGAGTGGGCCGGCTATCGGCAGGCCCGAGTCCGGGGGCGGCACGAAGTGGGTCGGGGCGTCGAAGTGGGTCCCGCAATGCTCGTCGATCACCACGAAGTTCGTCTGGTACGGGGCCGAACTCCGGGTACGGCCCGTCGGACCGTCCACCTCCGCGAACCAGTTCCAGTTGTGGTGCGCGAAGGTCATGTGTCCGGGCCACGTCCCGGGCAACCGCTCAGAGAGCGTCACGGAAAGGTCAACCACCCGCGCCGACGTCAGGGCTGAAAAATCCACGCGTCACTTCTCCTTTCGGTAGAGATTCTCAAGTCCGTCTGGATGGAGTCCTGCGCCAACCGGCCTTGCCCTGGCGGCGGTTGAGGGTAATGTCCAAGATCCCTCGTCGCGGGCCTCACTGGGCCAGGTAACCTCCATCTACCGGCAGGATCGCACCTGTTATGAACGACGCCTCATCGGAGGCGAGGAAGAGGATAGCGTTCGCGACCTCTTCCGGTTCGCCAAACCTCCCCACGGGATGCGCCGCGCGCATCGGCGCCACGTATTCTTCCGGCAGTTCCCTGACCGCCTCGGTCGCGATGGTGCCTGGCGCAACGGCGTTGACCCGGATGCCCCTGTCTGCCCACTCGACGGCCAGGTGCATCGTGATCCCGCTCGCCACGAACTTGGCCGGGCCGTAGGTGGACTGCTGGCTCTGACCTGCTAGCCCCGAGATGGAAGATAAGCACACGATGGAGCCGCCACCCGATTCGACCATCGCCTCGATTGCATACTTGCAGGTCAGGAACATCCCGCGCCCGTCCACGGCCATCACGTGGTCCCAGTCCTCAGGCGTCGCCTCGTCGATGGTGTTCAGGGGTATGACCCCAGCGTTGGCGACGAGCACGTCCAGCCCACCGTACCGCTCGACGGAAGCCCAGATCATACGCCGCGCATCGTCTACCTGGGAAACGTCCCCGACGACAATCTCGACCTCGCCGCCCGAGATACCTTCCCGAACAGCTTCGAGCCCATCCCCATCGATATCCGTTATGACGAGCCTCGCGCCCTCCCTGGCGAAAAGCTCCGCCGTGGCCCGGCCGATACCCTTCGCGGCCCCCGTGACGACTACCGCCTTGCCCGCCAGGCGCCCCGGCCCCTCGCTACCAGATGACTCCACGTCTCTCCCTCTGCCTAGTCGGACGATGCTAACGCCCGCACCCCGCCTGCCGACTCCACCCGCTCCCCGGGTACGTGTCTGCCCTCCGTCCCTCCCCAATGGAACGCAAGCTATCATAGGGCAAGTGAGTTTGTCAGACGATTCAGGGGAAGTGGTCCGGGAAGTTGACCGGCTGATTCTGGTGACGCATGATATCGTCAAGCAAGTTCCGGGGTCTCGCGGTTCAAGATGGGGATGCGTGGTCGTCGCGGTTTTGGAACAGGGACTTCTCAGAGCAGTGGACCGGAACGTTCGCGGAAAACCAGCAAGGAGGACAGCATGATCGGGGCCGACAAAACTTACGAGAACATAGTGGTCGAGGTCGAAGGGACCGTCGCGCACGTCACCATGAACCGCCCGAAGAAGCGGAACGCGCTGTCGCTGGCCCACATGCAGGAGTTGATCAACTGCTTCAAGGCCATCGGTGAAGACAGGGACGTATCGGTCGTGATCCTGGGCGCCAACGGCCCCGGATTCTGCGCGGGTCACGACCTGTCTGAGATGCACGGGCGCGACCACGATTTCTACCGCCACACCTTCGACGTATGCACCGAGCTGATGGAGACGATACAGGCTATCCCGCAGCCCGTAATAGCGAAGGTCCACGGCGTCGCGACCGCCGCCGGATGCCAGCTCGCCGCCACCTGCGACCTCGTCGTCGCGGCGGAGGAAGCGAGGTTCGCCACGCCGGGCGTAAAGATCGGGCTGTTCTGCTCCACCCCGATGGTGGCCCTCTCCCGCGCCGTCGGCCAGAAGAAGAGCATGGAGATGCTCCTCACCGGCGACTTCATCTCAGCCCAAGAAGCGAAAACCGAAGGGCTCGTGAACCGCGTGGTCCCAGCCGATGAGCTGGACGAGCAGATAGCGGCGCTCACGGCGAAGATCTCCGAGGCCAGCACGCTCGTCGTTGGCATCGGCAAGCAGGCTTTCTACCGCCAGTTCGGGATGCCCACGGATCGGGCGTACGATTACACCAAAGAGGTCATGTCATACAACGCCTCCCTCGCCGACGCCCAGGAAGGCATCGGCGCCTTCCTGGAGAAACGCAAGCCGGAGTGGAAGGGCCGATAGTAGTCGGCGAGCATGCACAGTTTTTGTCTGGCACGAGAAGGCGCTTGCGAGCTAAATGTCGATGCTCGCCACCGATCCCTGCACCAACACTACTGAGAAACTATCTCCTTAGGATTAGTGGGTAACGAGAGGATATCTACCTGCTGAGGCCGTCAGGCATACGTACTGGATGGGCTATCGAGCGATGGATGGCAATACTTGCCGCGGCTGGGATCGTGCTGACTGCGGCCGTACAGATCTCGCGGCTGATCGAGGCACCAGTTTGGCTTTTCGTCATTCTATACGCACTCGCAGCCCTATTTGGGGTCATCGCTCTCATGGTTGGGCTGCGGAAAAAGCGCGATGAGGAGAATCGAGCCTGGGTACAGGAGGTCACAGGGTACCTCACGCTCGGGCCGGGAAGATCAGGCTGGCTTCCCCGTGTCTCCGAGGTCTCTCCTTATCGACTGGGAACGTCTCGCAGCACCTACGCCCCAGATGACACCCATCGGAACGATCCCTACGTCCATCGAGAGGTCGATGCTCGGCTACGCGAGGTGATTTCCAGTCACGAGTTCCCGTTCGTCATCATCGTCGGGGATTCCAAAGCGGGTAAGTCACGCACCGCATTTGAAGCCATCCTCGCCGAGCTACCAGGAGCGGCGCTGATCGTGCCCACCAACGTGGAAGCGATCGACAAGCTGTTCTCGCTCGATCCACCTCTGGATCTACATCCCGCGCCGGCTGTGCTGTGGCTAGACGACCTCGACGAGGCTACCCTGGGGGCGCTGACCCCTGGGCTCCTGGATCGGCTGGACTCCGAAGTTATTGTGGTCGCCTCGATGACCTCCGAGCGCCGCGACAGGATAGCCAGGAGCGATAGCGACATCGGCCGCACTGCTCGGATTGCCCTTGACCGGGCGAAGGAGATCCCCTTGAGCGCAGAGCTGACCGACGAGGAGCGTGGAGAGGCCCTAGCCCGCTACCCACGGGAAAGATTCGACCACAGCATCGGCGAACCCTTGGTGGCCGCGGATCTTCTTACCGCGAAATTTAACGCCGGGAGAACCAGCAACTCGGTCGGCCATGCCTTGGTCCGAGTGGCTATCGACTGGCGGCGAGCCGGTGTCGGGCGCCCAATCTTGGAATCTGAGTTGCGAGCATTGTATCCACAATGTTTGCCTTCGATTCGTGTCGGGTTGGAGCCGTCCAGTGAGCTATATCAGGAAGGTCTCGCGTGGGCCTGCGAACCTCTTGTTTCGCACGTGGCGCTCCTGGAAAGGTCAAACGCTGACAAGGAGCATGGCTTCGTAGCCTTTGACTACTTGGTGGCGCTCTTGGATGGCCAGCATGAAGGGTACCCGGGTCGGGATGTGCTGCCGGTTATCTGGAACTTCGTTACCGACTTCCTATCCGAGGAAGAGGCGATGTCTGTTGGGCTTACGGCCTATTTGCGAAGCGATCTAACAGGCGCAGAACATATCTGGCGATATCTCGCTGAAGGATCTTCTACCTACTCGACTGAGGCGGTGTTCAACCTCGGGATATCGCTTGCGGAGCAAGGGAACCCAGACGGAGCCCGAGAGGCCTTCCAGCGGGCCATAGACTCGGACCACCCGAACGCTGCTCCAAGAGCAGCGTTAAACCTTGGTGCACTGCTCATAGAGCGCGGGGATGACGAGGGTGCTCGAGTAGCCTTCCAGCGAGTCATAGACTCAGGCCATCCAGATCAAGCCCCTAAAGCAGCGATCAGCCTTGGTGCATTGCTCGTGGAGCAGGGGGATTTCGTAGGTGCCAGAGTCGTCTTCGAACAAGCCATCCACTCAAGCCACCCAGACGCCGCTCCAGACGCAACCCTCCGTCTTGGGGCACTGCTTGTAGAGCAGGGGGACCCCGAGGCAGCCAGAGAGGCCTTGCAGCAGGCTATAAACTCTGATGATCTAAATGCTACTCCAGACGCGTGCCTCTTCCTTGGTGCACTGCTCGCGGAGCAGGGGAACACTGACGGGGCCCGAGAAGCCTTCCAGCAAGCCATCGATTCAGGGCATCCAGCAGTTGCTCCAGAAGCATCACTCTACCTTGGAAACTTGCTTGAAGAGCAGGGCGATACGGCCGGAGCTCGGCACGCCTATGAGATGACGATCAATTCCGGCCACCATGAGCTAGGTCCAATCGCAAGGAACCTGATGCGGCATCTTAGATAGCACTGTCCCTATTTCACCTACGAAGAAAGTTCTACTGGGGTGAGCAAGGGACAACATACGCTCAACCGAGAGCAATTACTAGTGGAGTATGTGCTCGTGTAGCGGTTCGTTAGTAGGCTGATCACTTCGCACTTGAAGTTCGTGCTAATCTGCCCACATCATGATGGACACTGTCACAGCACCAAGGGAAAAGACAGGCCGGAAGACAGAGAACCTTCCGCCGTACAACGTGGTGTTGCTGGATGACGACGACCACAGCTACGAGTACGTGATCTTCATGCTCAGGAAGGTATTCGGTCATCCTCTGGAGAAGGGCTTGAAGATGGCCCAGGAGGTTGACGCGACGGGCCGGGTCGTGGTGAAGACGACACATCTGGAAGAGGCCGAGTTGAAGCGGGACCAGATCCAGAACTTCGGCCCGGACCCGCTCATCCCGCGCTGCAAAGGCTCGATGTCAGCGACTGTGGAGCCTGCGAACGCCTGACCCCTAGCCCGAAGCGGGACCGAGGCGAATGATACGATCGTCGGACGTGCTCGGCGCGCCTCGTCCGTCGTGGTTGCTGGTCGAGATCCACAACGAGCCGTCTGGGGCCTGGGTGACATCGCGAATGCGACCGACATCGCCTTTGAGAAGTGGTTCGCGCCCGACGACATTGCCGCTCTCATCTAACTCCAGATGCCAGAGGCATTCACCCCGCAAAGCCGTGACGAAGAGGTCTCCATCCCACAGTGGGATGGAGCCGTCCACCAGTATCGCTGCGCCGCTCGGGGATGCCTGGGAGGTGGGCCATTGCGTGATCGGGTTTATGAACCCATCAGCCTCGGCCTCGCTTCCGCCATCGCCCTCGTACTCGGGCCAGCCGTAGTTACCGCCAGGTTCGATGCGGTTGACCTCGTCCCAGGTGTTCTCACCGAACTCTGAGGCGAAGAGCTGGCCGTCCGCATCCCAGGCAAGTCCCTGGACGTTGCGATGGCCGTATGAATAGACTGGGCTGTTCGGGAACGGATTGTCTTCTGGGATGCTTCCGTCCGGCGCGAGGCGCAGGATCTTGCCGCCAAGCGACGAGCGATCCTGGGAGTTGCTGGTATCCCCCGCGTCACCGGTCGTGACGTAGAGCATGCCATCTGGGCCGAACTTTATGCGCCCGCCATCGTGGTAGCTGTTGACAGGGATGCCAGTCAATATCGGCTCCGGACGCTCCCCAATTTGGAAGCGAACAACCCTGTTGTCCCGCTGCGTTGTGTAGTAGGCGTAGATCCAGCGGTCCCGCTCGTAGTTCGGGGAGACCGTGACACCGAGCAGACCGCCCTCGCCGACGCCTTGCTCGGGCAAGGTCTGGATCTCGCGCACGTCACCGGAGGCGCCCACCCGCAAAAGCCGTCCGGCATCACGCTCCGTGACCAGGGCGCCCCCGTTTGGGAGGAAAGCGAAGCTCCACGGAACTTCCAGGTTGGATGCGAGGACCGTCGCCTCGACACGCGTCGCCCGTTCCGGTTCCTGCGTTGTTTCAGTGGTAGTTTCGGGCGAGCTGGTGGTCTCACCACCATTCCCGTTGTCACCGGCGGATATGGTCGGAAGATCCCCACCCGACTCCTCGCTCCCGGAACCGCCGGTAGATGGACCGCATGCGACGCAGAGTAGAAGCAGCGCCAGGACGAAGATGTTGGAGTGACTACTTTTCCTGACGCAGTGCGGAATGGCTTGTCTCTCTTCGAGCGGGACTGGACACCCGGATTATATTCCAGGGTCCAGTCCCACTTGAAATCCGCGAGGACGTCAGTCGTCGGTCGGGCCTTCGAAGGCCGCGAAGACCGCACCCTGCGGATCGCTGATAACGGCGATCCGGCCAGACCCCGGCTCCATCGGCCCGGCGAGCAGGGTTCCGCCCAGTTCCTGTGCCTTCTCCACGGTCCCGTCGCACGATTCCACAGTGAAGTACGCCAGCCAGTACGATGGCGCGTCACCGTGTGCCTCAGACAGCGGCATGAAGCCGCCGTTCATGCGGCCCGCGGAGTTCTTGATCGTGGTGTATACGGTCATCCCATCCTGCTCGATGGGCTCCATCTCCCATCCGAAGAGGCTGGTGTAGAAACCGGATGCCTTCTCCACGTCACGCACCTGGAGTTCGTTCCAGGCCATGCATCCAACGTCGTTGACGCGATAAGCGCCGATGTTGTCGCGGGCCTCCCAGGCGCACAGCACGGCGCCGTCAGGGTCGGCGAAGACCGTCATGCGGCCCGCATCCATGACGTCGAAGGGCTCCTCGAATACGTGGGCGCCCAGTTCCTTCGCCTTCGCGGCGGCTTCGTCTGCGCTCTCGACCGTGACGTAGTTGTTCCAGTGTCCAGGCTGCTCGTCTTGCTGCACGATCGCCGCCACCGCGTCGCCCTGGACGTGGCACATCGTGTAGACGCCGCCGCCGGGGATCTCGCTGTCCTCGAACTCCCAGCCGAACAGTTCGCCGTAGAAAGACTTGGCCCCGGCTGCGTCGCTCGTCGAGAGATCCAACCACGAAAAAGTCCCAGGCTCGTAACCCTGTCTCACGCCCATAAACCCTCCTTTACTCCGCAGGAATGCACCGAAACCATTAGTAAAAGTGTACGCGCGGACCACGTTTTCCCAACGATTCGGTTGGTCGAACCGAGAAGTTTCTGACACACTTATCGGGTGAACGGGACCAGCGGCGAATACAGTATCTCGGAGAAAGTGAGGGAGCGGCTCGACAGGGCGCGGCCCTTCCTCGGGGCCGTGTTCCTGGCGGCTTATGCCGGCTCGTCTTTCGTGCCGGATACCCCGGCGACAACCGTCTTGCTAGTGTCCGGCATCGTCCTCTATGCGATGTCCGTGCCGTGGGCGAGCGCGTTCCACAGGGGGCTCGCGGTAGTGGCGTTCGCGGTGCTCGGGCTGACGATTGCCACAGGCGAGTTCGACGCGGGAGCCTTCTTCGGGGGACTGCCCGCTTACTTCGACGTAGCTGCTGTGCTTCTGATCTTGAGCGCCGCAGGGTACCCGATCCGGGCGGCGCGATACGAGGCCCAGGTCCAGGGCCTCGTATCGGCGGCACGCCGCAAGGGAATCGGAACGAACACCACAGCGGGCGGCATCGGCCACATACTCGGGGCCGCGCTCGACGTTGGCTCTTTCGTGCTGGTTGACGTGGTCGCCCGCCGCGCGGCCCCAGAAAGCCGCGTGGACGCCCTTACGTGGGCCGGACGCGCTTTCTCCTTCGCCCCGCTATGGACCAACCTCAACCTGCTCACGGCAACCACGATCACGCTGACAGGCACTTCGTACACCGGCTTCCTCTCCCTGACGCTCCCTTTTGTCGTACTCGGTATGGCGACGACACTCTTCTTCGCCCAGCGGGAGAAAGAAGAGCCGAAAGTCCCGGACGAACCATCGGCGACGCTGGATCGGGGCGCGGCTGCTGTACTCCTCTATCCTGCGCTGCTCGTGGTGGCGGTCGCCGTCGTCAACACGCTCCTGCCTGCGGTTCCGCTGACGGCGGCCATCGCGATAACGGTGGCTGCGATGGTCGTCGTCATCGCCGTGATCGCCACCGTTCTGACTAAACGAACCTCGCCTGTACGCCGACTAGGCCGCGAAGCGCGCGATTCGCTCGCCTCATCGCACCCCGAGGTCGCATTGTTTGGTTCTGCCGGGGTGCTGGTACTCTCGCTCACGCAGATCGGGGCTCTCGCCCCCGTTGGGGAAGTTCTGTCGTCCCTGCCGACTTTCCTGGTTCCGATGGCGCTGGCGCTCACGATGGCCGTCGGCTTCGTGGTCGGGATACACGTCATCCCGATGGCGTTCCTCATAGACACGGCGTTTCCGTTGGATGGTGGTTCGAGCCCGGCGCTGTGGGCGGCGGCGATCATGCTCGGCGCGCAATCGGCGCTCCTGCTCACGCCGTTCTCCAGCGCCGTCACCATGCTCTCGCGGCTC
The DNA here is from genome assembly GCA_013695335.1 of Rubrobacter sp. GTDB lineage: Bacteria > Actinomycetota > Rubrobacteria > Rubrobacterales > Rubrobacteraceae > JACDGB01. The sequence continues at coordinate 1,748 of JACDAR010000105.1, read as the reverse complement.
TCTGGATTGCATCCGCTGGAGATCGGGCCTAAGAGAAACTGGCGCTTCGGGCTTGCAGTGGCGCTTGGCGCGGTCATCTATCTGACAGCACTCACGCTATTGCTGATCTGAGCATCGGTATCCTACGCGCCGGGTACGAGGACGTAAAGGCCGATGGCTATGAAGTGGCAGGCGCTTCCGGCCAGGACGAACAGATGCCAGAGGGCGTGTGAGTACGGAAGCTTCCGATGGTAGAAGATCGTGCCAGCCGTATAGAGGACGCCGCCAAGCACGAGCCACACGATCGCGTTGATGGGCAGGGATTCGATCAGGGGCTTGAAAGCAACGACGCCAAGCCATCCCATGCCCACGTATGCGGCGGTTGAGAGCACGGCGAACCGGCCCGTAAAGAAAACCTTGAACAAGATCCCGGCAACAGCCATGCTCCACACGATGCCGAAAAGCATCCATCCCCAACCACCGCCGATGCCGACGAGTACGAAGGGCGTGTAGGAACCAGCGATGAGAAGGTAGATCGCGGAGTGATCCAGAATCCGGAGGATGCGTTTGATCTCCGGCTTCCTGAACGCATGGTACAGCGTCGATGCCGCATACAACGCCACCAGCGTCATGCCATATACCCCGGCACTCGCCACGTGCAACGCCTCATCCCGCACCACGCCTAGGTAGACCAGCACGCACAATCCAGCCACGCTCAGGACGAGCCCCACGGCGTGCGTCAGGCTGTTGGCTATCTCCTCCCCGACCGTGTAGCGTGCGCCTGCCAAAGTTTTTACGCCGCCTCGTAGGTGACGAGTTCATCCCCGGCTCGTTCCGCCCGGCCTTCGAGAATGAGATGGTCGAGGTGCGCCAGCGTCTCGGCGAGCGCGAAGCACCGCTGCTGTATGGTGAGGGTGCCGCGGAACACGACGCGAGATACCTCGTACGGTGTCTTCGGGCCGTCGGATACCGTACGATGCATAGTTTCGAGTCGCTCCTCGTGGTGGGAGATCAACTCTTCGATCCGTCCGTCGAGGTCATGGAAGACTGGGCCGTGTCCAGGAAGGATCAGGCCCGCATCGAGGCCGCGCATGTTCTCTAGAGAGTCCAGGTAGCGGGCGAGCGGATGCGGGTCGGACTCAAGCCATAGCCCGACGTTCGGGGTGATGCCGAGTAGCAGGTGATCTGCGGCAAAGAGGATGCCGTGCGCCTCGTCGTGAATCAGGATCTGGTTGTCCGCGTGCCCCGGAGCGTGGACGATGCGGGCCGAGTTCTCTCCGAGCGGCAACTTCTCTCCGGGTCTGAGTGGAACCATCTCATCAGGCAGCGGCAGGGGATACCGGACTACAGTCGTAGCCTCTTCGGCCATCCAGCGCGGCATTCCATGGCGCACCAGATACTCCTCGAAAGATCCTGTGTCAGACGAGCCCCAGAGCTTGCGTGCGAAGGGGATCTCGCGCTCCATCAGGAATACAGGCGCGCCTGTTCGCTCCCCCAGCCACCGCGCCGCCCCGATGTGATCCGGATGGAAGTGCGTCACCACGATCTGCTCCACGTCCCGCCCCAGGCCGCAACCCGCCGCGGCAGCCCCAGTTTCCCAAACCTCACGGGCTGGCGGATAGTCGTAACCGGCGTCTATCAAGGTCCATCCGTTGTCACCCTCGACCAGGTACACGGAGACGAAGCGCAGTGGGAAAGGTACGGGCAGCTTGAGTTGCCAGACGCCCTCTGCTACGAGGGCGACCTCCCCGATGGGTTGCGTGGCGAGA
>JACDAR010000091.1 GCA_013695335.1 Rubrobacter sp. | reverse complement strand
CGGCGCCAGCATATCGTCAGACTGGCCCCAACATCATCACAGAGGTCATCGGTACCTTCGTCCTCGTGTTCGGCGTGCTCGGCATCAGCGCGAACGCTGGAGCCGTCGGCGGTAACCTCGCGGATGTCATAGCCACGGGCATCAACCCGCTGCTCGTCGGGCTGCTGGTCCTCGGCATCGGCCTGTCGCTCGGCGGGCCTACGGGCTACGCCATCAACCCGGCGCGCGACCTCGGGCCGCGCATCGCCCACGCCGTCCTTCCGATAGCTGGCAAGGGCTCCAACGATTGGGAGTACTCCTGGATACCAGTAGTCGGACCCATCGTCGGCGGCATCATCGGCGCCGTTCTGTTCACTATCCTTTTCTAGCAGACGGAGGTCTGCCATCAAGTGGGGAGCCAGCAACCGGCTCCCCACTTCTGTTTGAGGGGGGGTATCGTTTGGCAGTTCTCGACGCCTTTGATCTGAAAGGCAAAACCGCCATCGTGACAGGCGGGAACATGGGCCTGGGCGAAGGCTTCGCAAGGGCATTGTCCGAGGCTGGCGCAAGCGTAGCCATCGCCGCCCGCACCAGGGACCGCTCGGCGGAAGTGGCGCGTGAGATCTCGGATTCCGGCGGCAATGCCGTGGTCGTTGACCTCGACGTTACGGATCGCGGGAGCGTCGAACGGATGCTGGACGAGGTCACGCAGCGTCTCGGGCAGGTGGACGTGCTCGTGAACAATGCTGGCGTCTGCTACCATCGCCCTGCCCTGGAAGTCCCGGAAGACGAGTGGATGAACGTGTTCGACGTGAACGTTCATGGGCTATGGAATTGCGCGCAGATAGTCGGGCGGCGGATGGTCGAGAACGGCGGCGGTGTGATCGTGAACATCGGTTCCATCTCGGCCCAGATCGTGAACCGCCCACAGTGGCAGCCTGCGTACAACGCCTCGAAGGCTGCGGTGCATCAGCTAACCAAATCGCTAGCTGCGGAGTGGGCGCCGCATAACGTGCGCGTCAACGCGCTCGCTCCAGGCTACGTGAAGACGGCGATGGCGCCGGTGGACGAGCCGCGGTTCAGGCGGCACTGGATCGAGGACGCCCCCATGCAGCGCTACACGACGCCGGAAGAGCTCGGGCCTAGCATGGTGTATCTGGCGAGCGACGCTTCGAGCTTCATGACGGGGGCCATACTCGTGGTCGATGGCGGGTATACGCTCTGGTGATCCAGCAACAGCTAACGGAACGGAGGAACCATGGAAGCGAACGGACATTCCTTGCAGGATAAGGTAGCTGTGGTCACCGGCGGCGGGCAGAGCCTCGGCCTCGAAATTGGCCGCGCTCTCAAGGCCGCTGGCGCGAAGGTGGTAGTCGGGGAGATAAACGCCGAGACCGGCGAACAGGCGGCGGAGGAGCTGGGAGGCGACTTCGTACAGCTCGACGTTACAGACCCGGAATCCGTGAAGAACATGGTGAGTACCGTTCTGGACCGGCTCGGCCACATCGACGTTCTCGTCAACAACGCTGGCGTCGTCCACAATATTCCTTCCGAAGAAGTGCCTGACGACGAGTGGCGCAAGGTGATGTCCGTCAACCTCGACGGCGTTTTCTACTGTTGCCGCGAGGTGGGGAAGGCCATGCTCGAAAACGGATCTGGCGCCATCGTCAACATCGCTTCGATGTCGGGTGTGATCTCCAATCACCCGCAGCCCCAGTCCGCGTATAACTCTTCCAAGGCCGCGGTCATCATGCTAACCAAGTCTCTTGCTGGCGAATGGGCGCAGCGTGGCGTCAGGGTCAACGCCGTCTCGCCAGGGTACATTCGGACGCCCCTGACGGAGCTGGGGATGTCCAAGGAGGAGTGGAGCAGCGTGTGGCTCGAATCCACGCCGCTTGGCAGGCTCGCGGAGCCAAACGAGATCGCGCCCGCCGTAGTGTTCCTGGCCTCCGACGCCGCAAGCTATACCACGGGAACTAACTTCCTCGTGGATGGTGGCTACACGTCTTGGTAAACACTCGACGAAATTTGCTGATACCGCAGCTAATACATTTTAGGTGAACTACAACCCTTTTTTACGGGCTAATCTCCTTCCGCGTATGTCAGTCGCGGGAAGAGATTAGCTCCCCTGAATAATACGACCCTGGCTAAACGCGAAAGGCCACTTCGATTCGCGAGCGCCACTTTGCCCTTACGTGATCATACTCAATGTATTGAGGCCAGGGACGAAATGTGGCGCGATCTTCCTTAAAGCATGACGCTGATAGCAAGAATTGGGACTTTGTGCGTAAACCGCAGTTAGCGGCAGGAAATGGTCTCTTACCTAGAGTTGGCCGCCGACCCCGGTGCAAAGCAGGCACAGTCAGAAAGTTAAGCCAAATGGCACATTAAAGATGTGCCATTTGGCCGATCCTAAAGTTGTCTCGTCTTCGTAATATGTGGGTGAAGGAGAAAACGATATCGGAAGACGTCTAGAGGAGGATGGATGAACGTTCGGGGCAGGGTCGAAACAAAGACCCTTCATCCATTAAATATGCCAGAATCGATGCAGACAAAGAATGCCCCAGGCAGAAACTGGTCTATATCCGGGAACCGATTCCTTGTCGTGTCTATTCTGGTCGCTTCGGATGTTCTACTCGCCCTCGCGCTCTGGCGGGCGGCGCACCTCCTGCAAGGTATCTGGGGCCACGGCGCCCTGTCCCCCTATGCTCTCGCCAGCGTGGTACCCAATGTGGTCGTATGGGTGGGACTACGTGCCTTGCTAGGCTTGTATCCGGGCTACGGCCTGGGGCAGGTCGAAGAGCTCCGCCGTCACGTGTTCGCCCTGTTCGCCACCCTGGCCATTACCACGGTTTTTGCCTTTGCCTCCAACATCGATGGCTCGCTCTCACGCCTCCTGGTCTTCGCCTGGATCCTGGGGCTACTGCCATGTGCCCCACTTCTCCGATACTGCGCGAAGCTGGCGATGGCGAACCTCAATATCTGGGGCAAGCCAATAGTGGTTGTCGGCGCCCACGATGTCGGCGCCCGGCTCCTTAGAGACCTGCAGCGGGAGTGGCAACTAGGCTTCAGGCCCGTGGCCGTTTTCGACCATCGAGTGGCCCCTATAGAAAGAGTCCTCAACGGCGTGCCGTACGGAGGTACGCTATCCGACGCGGTTGCCCTGGGCCGAGAGCAAAGGATAGACACCCTCATATTTGCTATGCCGCACACGCGCCGCGAGGAGCTGGTGAGGTTCGTGGATCTGGCAAAACTCAACTTCCGGCACGTCGTAATCGTACCGAACCTCGTCGGCATCACGAACGCCGCGGTGGTCGCCAGGCACCTCGCCGGAACCTTCGGGGTCGAGATCGAATACAACCTCCTGGACCCTTGGTCGCAACGGCTAAAGCGGGTTCTGGATCTTGGGGCTACCGTAGTTGGCGGGATCTTCGTCTTGCCCCTTATCGCGGCGCTCGCGTTGCTCGTGCGACTGGAGTCAAGCGGGCCGGTTTTATACGCTGACAAGCGGATGGGAAGAGATGGTGAGCTGTTTTCTTGCCTCAAGTTCCGTACGATGGTTCCCGATGCGGAGGGCCTGCTGCAGACGGTTCTCTCGGAGAATGAGGAGGCCAGGGCGGAGTACATCGAGTACCACAAGCTACGCGACGATCCCCGCGTCACCCTTGTCGGCCGCTTCCTTCGCAAGACCAGCCTGGACGAACTGCCGCAGCTTTGGAACGTCCTGCGTGGGGATATGAGCCTGGTCGGTCCACGCCCATACCTGCCCCGCGAATCCATAGACATAGGAGCGACCCAGGGTGAGATCCTGCGCGTACCTCCTGGGATCACTGGCCCCTGGCAAGTAACCGGACGTAACCATGCCACTTTTGCCGACAGGGTTCAGATGGACGTCTCCTATGTGGCAGACTGGTCGGTATGGTTGGATCTCGTGCTCCTCGTCCGCACCATAGGTTGCGTGTTGTTCAGCCGTAGCGCCTATTGATTGGCTCAGTGGTTACGATAGTTCTTGCTTTTTCGACAACGGGTATGGTAATACAGACATGGTAATGTTCAGCAGATTCTATTTCTACGGCTTTCGTCGTAATCGTTCGGGATTGGCTCTCATATGAGCGCCAGACCTGTAGACACGCCATCTCCGGCGAGCGTGTTCCAAATGTTATCCAGAACGGCCGCATCGGTTGGAGACAAGGCGGCGGTCATTGACGGGGATCGGACCACCAGCTATGCAGATCTGACTGCCCGCTCGCTTGCGGTCGCCAGGACGTTATCAAAGTCGGGGGTGGAACCCGGAGACCGGGTAGCCATCATGTTGCGCAGAGGGACCGACGCGGCCTCGGCTTTCTTCGGCGCT
>JACDAR010000088.1 GCA_013695335.1 Rubrobacter sp. | reverse complement strand
GCCTTCTGCTATACAGGGAACCTCTTCGACCCGAACGAGGACCTGTATACCCTGGATTACTACCTCCGCCTGGCCGAGCAACTTGTGGAGGCCGGGTCACACGTTCTCTGCATCAAAGACATGGCTGGCCTCGTGCGCGCCCCGGCGGCGCGGGAGCTAGTGGGCGCCCTGCGGCGGGAGTTTGACTTGCCGGTACACCTGCACACCCACGATACCTCGGGCGGGCAACTCGCCACGTACCTGGCTGCTGTCGAGGCTGGCGTGGATGCCATAGACGGCGCCTCCGCTCCGCTCGCGGGCATGACCAGCCAGCCTTCGCTGGCCGCGATCGTGGCCGCCACAGACCACACGGACAGGGCGACCGGTCTCTCGCTCGACGCCCTCGGAGACCTCGAACCGTACTGGGAGGCGGTGCGCACCCTCTATGCCCCCTTTGAGGCCGGGCTTCGCTCCCCGACAGGGACCATATACAGGCATGAGATCCCCGGCGGCCAGCTCTCCAACCTGCGACAGCAGGCCGCCGCCATGGGGCTCGCCGAACGCTTCGAGGAGATCGAGCACCTGTACGACCGCTGCGATACCCTGCTAGGCAGGCTGGTGAAGGTGACGCCCACCAGCAAGGTGGTCGGGGATCTGGCCCTGTACCTGCTCTCCGCTGACATCTCCTTCGAAGACTTCGAGTCAGACCCCGCTTCGCACGACCTCCCTGACAGCGTTCTGGGGTTCTTGCGGGGTGAGCTCGGAGAGCCCCCAGGGGGATGGCCCGAACCTTTCCGTTCGCGCGCCCTGTCTGGCCGGGACGAACCCAAGGAAGGTGGGGAGGTCTCAGAAGAGGATAGGAGGGCTCTGGGCGGAGAGGACAGGCGGCCCGCGTTGAACCGCCTGATGTTGCCTGGACCCGCTGGGGAGCAGGCTGCGGTTCGGGAACGCTACGGTGATGTGTCGGTGATCCCCACCCGTGCGTTCCTGTACGGGCTGGAACCCGGCGAGGAGCTGGCGGTGGACCTGGAGCCAGGCGTCAGGTTGTACGTGCGGCTCGAAGCCATAACGGAGGCCGACGAACGCGGCATAAAGACCCTGCTCGTGACGCTGAACGGCCAGCCCAGGCCGATAGACGCCCAGGATCGCTCGCTCAAGCCCGAAGTTCCGGCCCGCGAGAAGGCTGACCCGAACGATGACGGTCACGTCGCGGCGCCGATGACCGGGGTCGTGACGCTCGGGGTCGGAGAGGGAGATCAGGTCGAGGCCGGGCAACAGCTCGGGAGCATCGAGGCCATGAAGATGGAGTCCGCGATCCGGGCCAATGCTGACGGGACAGTCGAACGGCTGGCCGTCGCCTCTGGCACCAACGTCGAGGCTGGCGACCTCCTCGCCGTGCTCACAGCCGGATGACCCGGGCGATTTCCTATCCGGGGGGCGCCGCGTGCTGAGAACCGTCAGAGTGACGCGCTACGTGGCGCCGCTACGCGAAGGCGGGTCGCTGCCAGCCATCGTGGAGGGTGACGATCTGGGCACCTACGTGCTCAAGTTCAGGGGGGCGGGGCAGGGCCGCAAGGTGCTGATATCAGAGATCGTGGCGGGTGAATTCGCACGCCGCCTCGGTTTCGCGGTGCCGGAGATCGTGCTGGCTGACCTCGACCCTGAACTCGCCCGCGCCGAACCCGATCCTGAGATCCAGGACCTCATCAGGGGCAGCGCCGGTCTGAATTTGGCCCTGGATTATCTCCCCGGCTCTCTCGGCTTCGATCCGCTCGCAACCCCGCTTGACCCTGATCTCGCATCCCGTATCCTGTGGTTCGACGCGCTGATCGTGAACGTTGACCGCTCGCTTCATAACACGAACATGCTCATCTGGCACGATAGGCCCTGGCTCATAGATCACGGGTCGTCGCTGTACTTCCACCACGACTGGTTCGGACGTGGCAGGGTTCCGGATCGGCCATACGTGGCAGCCAGGGACCACGTCCTCCTCCCTTTCGCGAGCAGGCTGAGAGAAGCGGATGCGGAGATGGCCCCCCAGCTCACGCCGGATGTGCTGTCTGATGTCCTGGATCTCGTACCTGATGAATGGCTGGAGGATGAACCTGGCTTCGAGGACGCGAGGGAAGTCCGGTTCGCCTACGTCGAGTACCTGACTGAGCGCCTGACGGAGCCCCGATCCTGGGTGCGTGCGCTGGAGGAGGCCCGTGGCTAGCCTCTTCGAGTACGCCGTGCTAAAGGTCGTGCCGCGCCCCGAGCGTGGGGAGTCCATCAACGCGGGCGTCGTTCTCTACTCGCCGGAGAACGGTTTTCTCGACGCCCGGGTTCACCTCGACGAAGCCAGGCTGCGGGCCATTGACCCTGATGTTGACCCCGGGGCAGTGCTGGCTCAACTACGCGCCGTCGTACTGGCCTGCCGGGGTGGGGTGGAGGCTGGCGGTATCGGGGAACTGTCCCCCCGGCAGCGTTTCGGGCGGCTCGCGTCCCCACGCAGCACCGTGGTCCAGCCGTCCCCGATTCACACTGGCTTCTCCGACCACCCCGAGGCCACGCTCGAACATCTGATGCGCGTCATGGTTCACCCGCCCGATAGCGGTGGTGGGATGAGCCTGTGATGAACGCGATGCTGCCCTCGCAAATCTGACTCGATGGGAGAGAACATGCCCGTATATGCCCTTAACCTGTTCGACCTGGCGGACAACGACCTTTACCGAGAATACTCACGCCGCTCGCCCGCTGCGGTTGCCAAACAAGGTGGGCGGGTAGTGGCGCTCGGGAAACTCGGGGAGGCGCTGGATGCTGGCGGTCCCGAAGTCGAGCCCCGACGGGTCATGATCCTGGTGGAGTGGCCCTTCCAGGAAGCGTTCGACGCTTTCCTCGAAGACCCCGAAAACGCAGACCTGCATCCGCTGCGCGAGGACGGAACCAGGAACTACATCTGGTGGACGTACGAGCATCTTGACGATTTGCGTCCGATCTTCGCGGAAGGGTCCGGGTAGCGCGTGCCATCCGTCGTGGATAACATGGCTCCGCAGACGTAATACGGCGGTCGGGAGGGAGATGGCGAAGCTCCGCAGCCACGCGGACCCGAAAAGCGAGGGCTTTCAGAGAAACGCCGAAGCCTTCGAGAAGTTGCTCGCAGACTTGCGCGAACGCGCGGCCGAAGCCAGGCGCGGGGGCGGAGACAGGGCAAGAAAGCGCCACGAGGGGCGCGGCAAGATGCCGGTGCGCGAGAGGATCGAACGGCTCCTCGATCCCGGAACCGCGTTCATGGAACTCTCGCCGCTCGCGGCGCACGGGATGTACGACGGTAGCGTACCGGCTGCTGGGATCATCACTGGAATGGGCCGTGTTTCAAGGCGGAAAGTTATGGTCGTCGCCAACGACGCCACCGTGAGGGGTGGCACGTACTACCCGATGACCGTCAAGAAACACCTGCGGGCGCAGGAGGTGGCCGAACAGAACCATCTTCCCTGCATCTATCTCGTGGATTCCGGCGGCGCGTTTCTACCTTTGCAGGACGAGGTTTTCCCTGACCGGGATCACTTCGGGCGCATCTTCTACAACCAGGCGCGGATGTCCGCGAAGGGAATCCCACAGATATCCGCCGTCATGGGAAGTTGCACCGCGGGCGGGGCGTACGTCCCAGCTATGAGCGATGAGGTAGTGATCGTCAAAGGAACTGGCACCATCTTCCTGGGCGGTCCTCCGCTCGTGAAGGCCGCGACCGGCGAGGAAGTCACCGCCGAGGAGCTTGGCGGGGCCGACGTTCACACCCGCCTTTCCGGCGTGGCTGACCACTTCGCCGAGAACGACGAACACGCACTCGCCATCGTTAGATCCGTCGTCGAGAACCTGAACCGCGAGAA
>JACDAR010000084.1 GCA_013695335.1 Rubrobacter sp. | reverse complement strand
TTCCTCAACCTACGCGCGGCCCAGTAATCGAAGAACGCGTCAACGTTCGGGACCGGCGCGTACTCGACCTTCTCGTCCTCCGCTTTGCCGGTTTCACCAGCGTCTTCGGCCTTGCCGTTCTCCCCGGAGGCCGCCTTTTCGGATTGTTTGGCAGATTCTCCGCCGGGTTCACCGGACGGATTCTCGCCGGACGCCTGTGCTGTCCCAGAGGTTTCGGGAGCCTTCGGGGGATCTGTATCGACGGAGTTCGCCTTTTCGAGGGCCTGCCCCAACTGCCCTGCCTGTCCGACTTCTCCGCGCGCGGGCAGCTCTACGAAGCCGAGTCCGGCCGCGAGGGCGCTCCCGCCGCCCAGCATGAGAAGGACGAGCGCGGAGGCAATGGCCACGCGGCTGCGGCGCTTGCGGGGCCTGTGGGCGGCGTACCTGTGACGGGCCTCCGTGGTCCCTACCGCCCCGTCGGCAGGAAGGCCGTCCTCCACATCGGCAAGCATCGCCGCCGCCGAAGGGTAGCGGTCCTCCGGGCGCTTGGCGAGGGCTTTGAGGATCGCCGCCTCGGTGCCAGGCGAAATCTTCTTGTTCAGCCTGCGCGGGGGACGGGGGGGAGTGTTGATCTGCTGCCTGGCCAGGCTCTTCACGTCGCCGGAGAAAGGCGGGCGGCCCGTCAGGCAATGGTAGAGGAGCACGCCGACAGAGTAGATGTCGCTCCTTGGCGTCGCTTCGAGACCCTGGATCTGCTCCGGAGACATGTATCGGGCGCTGCCGATGATCTCACCGGGCTCCCCAGTGTCGGCCCCGTCATCCTCGATGAGCCTGGCGATTCCAAAGTCCCCAACCTTCACGGTTCCGTCGCGCGTGATCAGAATATTCGAAGGCTTGATGTCGCGGTGGATCACACCCCGATGGTGGGCGTAAGAAACAGCCCGCAAAAGTTGGGATGCGATCCTGCGCGTGAACTGCTCGTTGAGGCTCCCACTCCTGGCGAGAAGATCGCCCACGTCGTCACCGTCAACGTACTCGGCCACTATGAACGGCTCGTCGCCATCCTGGCAGATGTCGTAGACCTTGACTATGTTGCCGTGGTCCAGGGAGGCCATTGCCCGCGCCTCCTGCTTGAAGCGCCGCCGGAACACTGGCTCGTCGTAGTAATGGTCATGCAGGGTCTTCAGGGCAACCGTGCGCCTGAGGATGGTGTCTTTCGCCTTGTAGACGACGGCCATCCCCCCGGAACCGAGTTTGCTCTCTATCTTGTAGCGTCCACCCAGGACCGTGCCAACCGAGGTGCCCTGCACACTACCACCTTCGACCGTAGGCTCCTTGAAAGGCAATTATATATCTCCCGCACTTGCCCGGTTACACTTCAGGCCACGCTAACGTTACAGTACCCAACATGGCGCAGGATAGCATTATCTGAGCCCATATTTTGGGGCTCAGACCTTGTAAAGATGAGCCAGCGAAACCCAGATATATCCCCCTGGAGCGGATTCTATGACACAGCGTCAAAGGATACACTTGTGAGACCATCTATTCGAGACTTTGGAGGATCTTCTTGCTGACGGGGTCCGCACGCCGATCCGGCGCCGGAGAACATCCAGACGAACGTCGGACCATCCTGTTCGCCACCATCTCCGTTGGCGGCGGCCACGTGGCGACGGCGAAAGCCATGGCAGAGGCGGTGGAGCGTCACTATCCTGGACGCTTCGATCTGGAAGTCTCCGACTACATGAAGGACCTTGGGGTCACCAACCTCGACCGCCTGCACAAAGGGTTCTGGCGCAGGGCGCTGCGCTTCCCAGTGGTGGCCCGCACCGGCCAGCGCATCATTGACGCGGTCCCACGTACGACTATCGCCGGACAACGCCGCTTCTTGCATGGGTTTGCCCGCGCGGCTGCTGAACATCTGGCGCCCTCGCCGCCGCTCCTCGTCGTCTCCAACCACGGTCTCATCACATCGGGGCTGGCCGAGGCGCGGCGTCTATATGGGCTTGACGTGCTCGTGCTCACCTTCGCTACAGAGCCCCACGGCATAAGCGCGTACTGGGCTGATCCGAGGGCGGATCACATAGTTGCCCCTTCTGAAGGAGTTCGGCGCGACCTGGTGCGCTTCGGGGTGCCTGAGGAGAAAACGGCTGTCGTCGGCTACCCGGTGGGACAGGATTTCCTGAACGCCCCCGCGAAATCCGATGCCAGGAAGCAACTGGCGCTTCCGGATCGCTTCACGTGCCTGGTCTCTTTCGGTGGCGAAGGCGTGGCTGAGAGCAACCCTCGAACCGTCATCCAGGCGCTGCTCGACTCCGATACCGCGCCGCAGGTGGTGATGATAACCGGCCGCAACCTGGCGCTGAGGAAGAGGTTGTCAGCGCTGGAGTCGCGGGAGGATCGCCTGAGGATCGAGGGCTTCACTGACAACGTGGCGGAGTACCTGGCGGCGAGCGACGTGTTCGTCGGCAAGGCTGGCCCAGCTTCTGTTTACGAGGCTCTGGCCATCGGCCGGCCTGCGATCCTCACCGGCTACACGGCCCTCAACGAGCGGGGCGTCGTGCGCTTCGTGGAAGAGGAGGGCCTGGGCCACTATGCGAAAACTCCGGCGGCGCTCCAGAAAGCCGTGGGAAGCTATGCCTCGGACCCAGCCCTCCTCGAAGAAGTAATCCACCGCCGCGAGCGGCTGGGTCTCCCCTCCATGACCGAGCAACTCGCCCACCACATAGTCAGCTACGCCACAGGATAGGATGCCTGTGTTATCCGTGTGGTCCGGATCTCGCACGGATAATGGAACTGTAGATCTCCTCCAGACTACGGGCGCTCTCCCGAATGTCGTGGGCCTTCGCGGCGCGCGCTGCGTTCTCCCGAAAACGCTGAAGTTCATCTGGTGCGTCGAGTAGTCTGCTGATGTTCGACGCCGCTGCGGGAAGGCGTTCCGGGTCGTAGCAGAGCCCGGCGTTGCCAACGAGTTCGGGGACGGCGCTGGTGTCGTAGTCGGCGGCCAGCACCGCGCACCCCTGGGCCATCGCTTCGAGCGTGGCGATGCTCTGGAGTTCGGTCGGGGATGGCATCAAAAACAGGTCGCTGGCGCACAGGAGATCCTGCTTATCACCCTCCCGTATGTAACCCAGAAACCGCACAGTGTCCGTGAGGCCGAGACGTGCCGCCCGCCTTTCGAGGTCGTGCCTGAGGGGGCCGTCGCCCGCCACTATCAAGCACGCATCCTGGCGGCGTTCGGTGAGAACAGCCATCAGCTCCAGAAGTCCATCTGGGCGTTTCTCGGGGGAGAGACGGCCGACGTGTGAGATCAGAAACCGCTTCTCTGAGAGAAGCCGTTTCCCCAAGCCCGCCGCACGCTCCCTGTCCGCTGGCGTGGTTTCGGGGAGCCTGATGCCGTTGGAGACTACGTGGACCGGGCGGCGCGTGTGGCGGGAGGCCAGCCTGGCGGCGAAGGGTGTGGGTGAGATCAGGGCGTCGGGCATCCCGTAGATGATGTGGTACCAGGCACGCAGAAGGGGTAGGATCAGCCTTCCCGTGTGCATGGTCATGCTCTCTTCCTGGGCGTGGAAACCAAGCACACCGGGCACGTTCGCGCGATGCGCCGCCCGAAGCACTGCCAGGGCGAGCGGCGTCGGGGTGTTGATGTGGATCACGTCCGCCCAGTCCACGAGCGTCCGGATCATGCTTCCAACCGGGAATGCGTAGTGGATCTGCTTGTTCGGGGGACGCCACACAGGCAGCCGACCGACCACCACTCCGGAAGGCTCCGTTGGCGACGGTTCGGCGCCAGCCAGCGCGCGGATCTCGTGTCCGCGTTCGAGCAGCGCCCTGGCGTGACCCTGCGTGGAGACAGCTTGCCCCCCGTATCCGGGATACAGGTCGTCGGCGACGAACGCTATCCGCAGGGGCGACGTGCTTTGCGACATCTTATCCACGGGCCACACGTTAGCAGACGGATCGGGGGCCGCCGTTTCACTAGATTTCGGCCCGGAGTATCAGGCGTCGAGAAACTGAAGTACGGTCTCCACGGGACGCTGGAATCTCTGTTCACGACGGTGATGGCGGCGGCGCGGCCCGTATTGTTGGCTCCGTACTTGCGACTGACGAACCCGCCCCAGTCGGGGAGGATGATCACGCATTCCGCAGGATCGTAATCCGGTGGAAGCTCCGTGGCGGCCTGGTCGTAAGCCTGGTTCAGTATCAAGGCGACGGTCATCCAGTACACGGGCGGGACCGAAGTAGGGGTTGCAACTAAGATTTTAGGGTCAAACGCAACCCCTACTTCGATGGAGAGATCTACGACGCTGGCGACTACCACTTCGTCCCGAGAAGGGTAGCTGGCACGGACGGCGCGGGAGATCAACCGCGCCGTCGGGGCGGCGCCCTGCAAGTGGAAGGTCAGGACGAGCTTTCGCCCGGCCACACTGCGCAGCGTCACCCGCCGCCAGCATACTGAAGTACGGCGCCCGCACCCCGGCCTTCAGGCCGCGCTCCAGCATCAGCCTTTCTTCCGGCGGCTGCGGCCACCCTTCAGGAGCGAGTAGCCGACGGGCACCACGAGCAGCGTCAGGAACGTCGAGGTAACGAGGCCCCCGATCACGGGTATCGCCAGGCTGCTGGAGATGAGCGCGCTCCCCCCTCCCCCGAAGCCGAACGCGAGCGGCGTGAGGGCGAACACCGTCGCCAGCGCCGTCATCAGGATGGGCCTGAGCCGCGCCCTCCCCGCCTCGATGATGGCGTCGTCCACGCTCTCGTGGCGCGAGAGTGCTTTGCTGGCGAAATCCACGAGCAAGATGGCGTTGGAGACGACGATCCCGATCAAAAGCAAAACACCGAGCAGCGCAGGAAGGCTCAGGGCAGTATCGGTGAGGAGCAACGCCCCGAACGCCCCCGTGGTGGTGAGCGGAACGGCGAGCAGGATGACGAGGGGCACCAGCAGGGAGCCGAAGAAGACTACCAGGATCAGGTAGACCAACACGAGCGCCACGACGATGGAGAGGAGCAGGTTTCTAAAGCTCTCCTCGATGTCCTCTGACTCGCCCCCGGCGTTGGCAG
>JACDAR010000063.1 GCA_013695335.1 Rubrobacter sp. | reverse complement strand
GCCGGATTTCGATGAGCGGGAGGGTGGGATCATCTGGCACACCCAGGGCTCGGGCAAGAGCCTCACTATGGTCTGGCTCGCTCGCTGGCTCAAGGAGAATACGGATCATCCGGGGGCGCGGGTCCTCATCATCACCGACAGGACGGAGCTGGACGAACAGATAGAGTCCGTCTTCAAGGGCGTGGAGGAGGAGATCTACCGCACCAGAAACGGGGCGGACCTCGTGGAGCAACTCGGAAACCCGCAGCGCCAGCTCGTCTGCTCCCTGATCCAGAAGTTCGGCAGAAAGTCAGACACGGGCGATGATAACAATGAGGAAGCAACCGCCGAGTACATAGACGACCTAAAGGCCAGCCTCCCCGAAGGCTTCCAGGCCGAGGGAGATTTCTTCGTGTTCATAGACGAGTGCCACCGGACCCAGTCGGGCGGGCTGCACGCGGCGATGAAGTCAATCCTCGGGAACGCAACCTTCATCGGGTTTACGGGGACGCCGCTGCTCAAGAAGGACAGGCAGACCTCGATGGAGGTCTTCGGACGGTTCATCCACACCTACAAGTACGACGAGGCCGTGCGGGACCGCTCCGTGCTCGACCTGCGCTACGAGGCCCGCAATATAGACCAGAGCCTGCTCTCACCGGAGAAGGTGGACGAGTGGTTCGAGGAGAAGACGGGCGGCCTGACCGTTGAGGCGAAGGGCCAGCTCAAGAAGCGGTGGGCCACCATCAAGAACGTACACTCCGCCAGGGAGCGTCTCGCCCGCATCGCCGACGACATCCTCATAGATATGGAGACCCGCCCGAGGCTGGTGGACGGACGGGGCAACGCGATGGTCGTGACAGGGAGCATCTACCAGGCGTTCAAGCTGTATGAGATCCTCGCAGACAAGGGCTTTGGAGGGCGCTGCGCCGTCGTCAGCAGCTACAGCCCCATCGCCGCCGACACAGGGGGCTCGGGGGATGATTCCGGCGAGAGGCAGTTCCAGTACGACACTTTCCGGCGCATGATCTCCACGGTTCTCGACGTGTCCGAGCATCAGGCACTCTCCGCAGCGGCTGGCTTCGAGCGGAAGATCAAGGAGCGTTTCAAGAAGGAGCCCGGCGAGATGCGGCTGCTCATCGTGGTGGACAAGCTCCTCACCGGCTTCGACGCGCCCACCGCCACGTACCTCTACATAGACAAGAAGATGCAGGATCACGGTCTGTTCCAGGCCATCTGCCGCGTCAACCGCCTCGACGGGGAGGACAAGGAGTTTGGCTACATCATCGACTACGTGAACCTCTTCCCGAAAGTCCGGGGGGCCGTCCAGACCTTCACGGGCGGCGCGTTCGATGGCTACGACGACGATGACGTATCCGGCCTTCTCTCGGATCGCATAAAGAAGGCACGCTCACGCCTGGACGATGCGCGGGAGAAGGTCAGGGCGCTCTGCGAACCCGTACCACAACCGAAGAACACCAGCGACTACATCGCCCACTTCTGCGCCGGTGACACGCTCGACACCGCCGCCGTCGCGAAGAACGAGCCGAAGCGCCAGAAGCTGTACCGGTGGGTATCCACCTTCGTCCGGGCGTACGCGAGCATAGCCAACGAGATGCACCGGGCTGGATACACGCCTGAGGAAACCGCGGCGATAAAGAAGGATGCCGTGCACTATCAGGCGGTCAAGGACACCGTGCGGCTCGCGAGTGGCGAACAGCAGGATCTCAAGGGCTACGAGCCGGACATGCGGCAACTTCTCGACACGTACATAGACGCCGGCAACAGCGAGCAGGTCGCGTCCTTCGAGCAGATGGGCCTCGTTGACCTGCTCGCGCAGAAGGGCGAGGACGCCCTGAAAGGACTCCCCGCCGGGGGCGACGACAAGGCAGTGTCAGCGACCATAGAGCTAAACATCCGCAAGGTAATAACCGACGAGCAGCCAACGAACCCGGAATACTACGCCAAGATGTCCGAGAGCTTGGAACGTCTGATCACCAGGAACAGGGAGGATGCGTCGGACTACAAGACCTACCTCCATGACCTGATCTCCCTGGCGAAAGAGGTGAAGGCGGGCAATGACGAGAACTATCCACCCTCCATTGCCAACTCGAAGGCGAAGCAGGCGCTCTACGACAACCTGGAGCGCGACGAGGAACTTGCCCTCTCGGTGCATCACGCGGTCGAGGGCAGCCGCAAGGCCAAATGGTTGGGCAACATCGTGAAGGAGAACCAGATCAAATACGCGATCGGAGAAGCCCTGCAAGGGCAGGAAGGGCTCGTCGAGGAGACCTTCGAGATCGTCAAGAGCCAGCCCGAGTACCGCAACTAGCATGGTGGTTGCCGCAAAAACAAGCCAGCTCCAGGTTGGCGGCATAGAGGTAGAGATCATCCGCAAGGACATCAAGAACCTCCACCTCAGCGTCCGCCCGCCAGATGGCCGGGTCAGGGTGTCAGCCCCCCGCAACGTGGACGACGAAGCCCTGCGCCTCGCGCTCGTATCCCGGCTGAACTGGATCAACAAGAAACAACGCATGTTCCAGGAGGCTGAGCGGCAACCTGAAAGGGAGATGGTAAGCGGAGAGAGCCACTACTTCCGCGGCCGGAGATACCGTCTCGTAGTCGAGGAACACGACGGTTCGCCCTGTATCAGCGCGGGCGGAGAATTCCTCCACGTGGGTGTGCGCCCCGGCACGGATCGTGAAGGACGCGTGAAGGCCATGAACGACTGGTACCGCCAGCACGTCAAGGACGAGATTCCGGGTCTCGTCGGCAAGTGGGAGCCGGTCATGGGCGTCAGCGTCGCAGACTGGGGCGTGAAGAGGATGAAGACCCGTTGGGGGAGCTGCAACGTCCGGGCCAGGCGAATCTGGCTTAACTCTGAGCTGGCGAAAAAGCCCCCCGGATGCCTGGAGTACGTGCTGGTGCACGAGATGGCACATCTCCTCGAACGTGGGCATGGGGATGGGTTCAAGTCTTTGATGGATCGCTTCCTGCCTTCGTGGAGGTTGCGTCAGGCGGAACTGGAAAGCCATCCACTCTCCCAGGAAGCCTGGTAGATCAGCTGACAGTAGCTGAAAACCTGGCGTTGTTCGATCTCTGATCGCACACCCCACCGCACCTCCCTCCCTACGCAAGTCAGCGTGAGACACTTCTTCGAGCAACTTGACAAACCAGCCAAACAGAGTAAAATATACGTGTATTCAGATGCAAAGAGATTCCACCATCATCGCAATCAGTATGTGTGAGACCGTTGGTTTCCGGTCGGGGTTCCGGAAACCAGTGACATAGGCCGTGGGCTAGGTGGGACTCTGAGCCTGCATTCTGTACCAGTATCGGTTGTACGAATTTCATGGGGAGGCCATTTATGGAAGCTACTGCTACCAGGCGACGCACCGGGCGTGACAACGACACTCCTGGGTTGTTGCCGGATTATTTTGCCAGGATAGACAAGGGCAAGTTGTTGACGTATGAGGAGGAGGTGGATCTCAGTCGGCGGGCGAAGGCTGGTGATGAGAAGGCCCGTCAGCGTTTGATCGAGAAGAACCTCAGGCTCGTAGTGTCGGTTGCCAAGAAGTACCGTGGATACGGGCTGCCTTTCGAGGATCTCATCCAGGAGGGCAACATCGGCCTGATGCGGGCCATAGACAAGTACGATCCGGACAAGGGGTTCCGTTTCTCGACCTATGCGACGTGGTGGATCCGTCAGGGCGTGCAACGGTCAGTGGCAGACAAGGGCAGGACCATCCGCGTACCAGTCCACATGGGGGAGAAGATCCGGAAGATGGCCCGCGTCTACAACGCGCTCTCCGAAGAACTCCGCCGCGAGCCGACAGACGAGGAAGTCGCCACCCAACTGGAATGGACAGTCGAGCAGGTGCGCGACACCAAAGACGCCCTCCCCGACGCCACCAGCCTCAATCAGCCCCTGAGTTCCGACGAAGGCTCATCGGAGGTGGGCGATCTGGTGGAGGATCAGGCTTCCTCGGATACCGCAGGTGAGGTCCTGCACGAGATGGAGACTTCAGGGCTCGCCGAGGCCATCGAGTCCCTGCCCGAGCGCCATCGTAAGGTGCTGCTCCGGCGATACGGCCTGGATGGAGGGAAGATCTCCACCCTCGCCCAACTCAGCGACGAGCTTGGCGTCTCCAGGGAACGTATCCGTCAGCTACAGAAGGAGGCCGAGCGGATGCTGAGGCATGGCCAGTACGCCCCCATCCTCAGCGACGCCGCCTGATCCCAGCCACAAAGTATCCGCCAACGAAGGGAGCCCGGATTCCGGGCTCCCTTCTCTTTGCCAGATGGGTTTCTCAGGTTCGCGGTAAAGTCATTGCCCGGATAGTCAAGGTTTTCGATAGTTTACTGGAGGGTGGATCCGTGAGTAGCTTCGGGTGTGACGCGATTCTGTTCGATCTCGATGGGGTTCTTGTCGACTCGACCCGCGCCGTAGTGCGTATCTGGAGCGAGTGGGCCGAACAGAAGGGTATCGAGGCGGAGCGCGTCCTCGAAGTCGCCCACGGACGCAGGACCATAGAGACGGTTCGCCTCGTAGCACCGCACCTTGACGCCGAGGCCGAGACCGAAGAATTGCAGCGAATCGAGATCGGGAATCTCGACGGTATGCTGGAAGTCGAAGGAGCTTTGGAACTGGTGTCTTCGATCCCCAATGACGGCTGGACCGTCGTCACTTCAGGGCCACGGCCCCTTGCTACCAACAGGCTGGAGCACGTCGGTATTCCTGTGCCTGAGCATTTCGTTGCCGCCGAAGATGTGACAGAGGGCAAACCGCACCCGGAAGCCTACCTGAAGGGCGCTGAGATACTTGGCGCCAGCCCGGAGGCTTGCCTGGTGATCGAAGACGCCCCCTCCGGCATCCAGGCGGGAAAGTCTGCGGGCATGACCGTGATCTCGGTCGCCACGACCCACGATGAGGACGAACTATCCGAGGCCGACGCGGTGATAGCTTCACTGATGGATCTCCGCGTGATCCCCGGCTCTTCCGGATCTCGCTTCGAGGTGAAGGCGCGAGACTAACCGGCTACTCCCATCTGAGAGTTCAGCCCCGAGGCTGAAGAACCATGCCTCTTATACCTTCATCTGGGGCGAGGATCTCCACCAGTTTCGCAGCGCGTCGCGTCCATGACGCAAGACTAGACGCGAACACGCTGCGCCGTTTGGCTCGGGCGGTAGTGGTTCTCGCTCATGCTCGCGTTCCAGTCAGCCGCCGTAGCCCAGGCCGTAGCCGTAGGGGTACAGGGCGGTTGATGGATCGCTCGCCGCTGGGATGTCCACGGGCAGTTTGCCTGTCGGGTTGACCTCACCGAAGAGCACCCGCGTCAGGGATTCCATCGAGACCGCGCGGTAGCTGTACGTGGCGAGGTACGTCGGCGCCGAATCGAAGTACGCGATGTCGTACGGGTCTCGGGTTGCCACCACGATCACTGGCGTCCCGGAGTCGAGCAGCGATTGCACGAGCTTCTGCTGCCCTGCGGATGCCCAGGCTTTGTTCGTAGTGACCACCACGAGGTCGTTGTTCGTGGCCCTGGTCTTCGCCTCGGTTATGCTGGCGTCGTCGGGGTTGGCGCCAGTCTCGTAGACCGTGGTGCTGGCGCCGCGCTGGGCTATCTGGTAGGCGAGGCTTCCGAGGGTGCTGCGATCCGCCTGATCCGCCTGGCTGCCAGCGACCCCGCCAGCGCCCGTCACGAGAACATTCTTGCCCGAGTTTGCCTGGAGCGGCAGCGTGTCCGTGTCGTTTTTGACGAGCGTGATGGTGTCGTCTGTGATGTCGCCCGCGGCTGCTTTGTGTTGGGACGTTCCGACAGTCGAGTTCACGGCGCCTTCGTCCACGTACGGGTTCTGGAACACGCCTCGCTTGGCCTTGAGCGCGAGTATCCTGTGCACGGAGGCATCTATGCGCTTCTCTTTGATCTCACCGCTGCGCACCGCGTCCAGGACACCGCCGTATGCCGCGTCCATGTCCGGGGGCATGAGCATCATGTCGGCGCCGGCTTTGATCGCCTCGACAGGCACGCGGGCGTCGCCGAACTGCTGCCTGACGCCCTCCATCGTGAGCGCGTCCGTCACGATCACACCCTTGAACCCCATTTCCTGGCGCAGAAGCCCCATGAGGATCGGCTTGCTGAGCGTGGCCGGACGGCCTGATGGATCTAGCGCCGGAACCACGATGTGGGCCGTCATTATGGCGTCTATGTTGGAGTCTATGGCAGCCTGGAAGGGGGGCAGGTCTATCTGGTTCAGCTCCTCCCTGCTGTGGTTGATGATCGGCAGTCCATAGTGGGAGTCAACGGCGGTGTCGCCGTGGCCGGGGAAGTGCTTGGCTGTGGACGAGATGCCAGCGCCACCCTGGTAGCCAGCGACCTGCGCCGAGACCATGTCAGAGACGAGGCCGGGGTTGGAGCCGAAGGAGCGAACCCCGATCACAGGGTTCTGGGCGTTGACGTTTACGTCGGCATCGGGGGCGAAGTTCTGGTTGATGCCCATTGCCTTGAGTTCCTGGCCCGTGATGGTCGCAGCCGTCCTTGCGTGTTCGGTGCTGCGCGAAGCGCCGAGCGCCATCGAACCGGGGAACTGTGTGGCAGGCTCGTTTACGCGCACCACAACGCCCTGCTCCTGGTCAGTGGAGATGAGCATTGGGATTTTGGACCTCTGCGCCAGGGCCGACGATTGGATGCCGTTGGAGAGGTTGGCTATCTGCGCTGGGTTGTTGACGTTGTTGGACCACGCGAAGTAGATGATGCCGCCCGGTTTGTACTTCCGGATCACACCTTCGGCGTTGTTGACGCCGTACATTTCCTGGTTGGCAGCCACGTCAGCCGGGTTGGTTGTGTTCGCGCTCTCGCCGTAGACGTAGGGCACGAACATCTGCCCGACCTTCTCCTTGAGGGACATGTTGGAGATCTTGCGATCAATATCCACCGATGCGCTCCCGCCCGTATTCGGCCCGGCTGAACCCGCAACGCTGGTACCCGCGATCATTACAAGCGTGATAAGCACACCTACCAGATACCCCCGCCGACTGACCATCCTCATCCCCGATCACCATCCCAGACACGATATCTTTATGTGGTCTAGATCACAACATATCAACCATCTGGAGGAAAGGCAGTCACTACGGCGTTGCATCCTAGAAACACAGCCCACAAAATAATTCCCCAGTCTTGCCCGGACAATCCAAAATTGGTACAGTCGGCAATACGTTAGCGAGACGTGAAGATCTCGCGCCACGAACGCTGAGCGGGGAGAAGGGGAGCGCGATGGCTGAAGCAACCACCAATTCGGGGGATCGGGAATCCGGAGGATTCGACAGGGTACTCGGGGCTTTGCAGAGCGTCGGGCGCTCCCTGATGCTGCCAATAGCCGTGTTGCCTGCGGCGGCGTTGCTGCTGCGGCTCGGGCAGGATGACTTGCTCGGATTGCCGTGGATGGCGGCGGCGGGGGATGCGATCTTCACGAACCTGCCGGTGCTTTTCGCGGTTGGTATAGCTTTCGGGCTGGCTGGCGGGGATGGGGCTGCCGGGCTGGCAGGGCTCGTCGGGTACTTCGTCTTCTCCGGGGTGTTCAACGTGATAGCCGCCAAACTCGCAGAAGCCGGCGCTGACCCCATCCAGAGCATGGGCGTGCTGTCTGGCATCGTCACCGGCCTCGTCGCCGCCGGTCTATACAGGCGATACAACGACATCAGGTTGCCTGACTATCTTGCCTTCTTCGGGGGCAGGAGGTTCGTGCCTATCATCACCGCCGTTGTCGCCCTGCTGCTAGGGGTGATCTTCGGTCTCATCTGGCCCCCGGTAAACGCCGGGATAGAAGCCGTGGGACAGGGCATAGTGGGCCTTGGCGCACTCGGGACCGGGATCTACGGGTTCCTGAACCGTCTGCTCATACCGCTCGGGTTGCACCACGTAATAAACACGTACGTCTGGTTCCAGCTCGGCACCTTCAAGGGGCCGGACGGCCCGGTTCACGGCGAGATCACACGTTACTTCGCCGGGGATCCAAACGCCGGGTACTTCCTCTCCGGGTTCTTCCCGATCATGATGTTCGGGCTCCCGGCGGCGTGCCTCGCCATGATACGACACGCCAACTTCCCGAAGGTGGC
>JACDAR010000060.1 GCA_013695335.1 Rubrobacter sp. | reverse complement strand
GGGCGAAGCTCCTCGTATCCAGGTTGACTTCGCGCTGGTTGACTATGCACTTCTTGTGCTCGTGCAGGAACTCTATGGGGTCCTCGACGCTCATAATGTGTTCCTGGCGCTCGCCGTTGATCTTGTCAATCATCGAAGCCAGGGTCGTGGATTTACCCGAGCCGGTTGGGCCTGTAACGAGCACGAGCCCACGCGGCTTGTCGCACATGTCCTCTATCGCCTTAGGGAGTCCGAGGTCGGCGAAGCTACGGATCTTGGTTGGGATGGCCCTGAAGGCAGCACCCATCGCCCCACGCTGAAAATACACGTTGACCCTGAATCGGGCCACGCGCGGCACGGTGTACGCGAAGTCGAGTTCGAGGTCGGTTTCGAGCCGTTGGCGCTGATCGTTGGAAAGGATATCGTAGATCAACTCTCGCGTGCCGTTGGCGGTGAAGACCGGGTAGTCCAGCGGCCTAACCTTGCCGCTTATGCGCACCATCGGCGGCACTCCAGAGGTTATGTGCAGGTCGCTTGCGCCCATCTTGATGGCGTCGAAGAGGTAGTCGTTGAGCCCGCTCTCGATCATCGTCATCTTTGCTCTCCTCCGGCCAACAAGCGTTGGCGATCTCCCAGCTTACGGTTCACGGATGTGTAGTTGGTTCGGATCAGTCGCAAATCTAGCTGGGTGGACACGCGCCTCACCACCTCACACAACAGTCCTGAAGACTTCTTCAACAGTAGTCATGCCCTGCGCCGCCTTGAGAAGCCCATCTTCCCTTAGCCTAATCATACCTTCCTTTTCAGCAAGCAGCGATATCTCTTCGGTCGGAGCGCGATGCAGTATCAGGCTCCGGATCTCCTTCGTCACCACCATGAGCTCGTAGAGGCCGGTCCGTCCCCGGTATCCCGAGTTTCCGCAATGTTTGCACCCGACGCCCTTGTAGAACGTAAGATCTCCGGTGGCATGCTCAAACGGGAACCCCATGCTTTCGAGGATCTCCCTCTCGATCTCCGCCGGCTGCTTGCAAAACTCGCACAGCTTCCTTGCCAACCTCTGGGCCACCACGCAGTCAACCGCTGAGGACGTGAGGAATGGCTCGACCCCCATGTCGGTGAGACGACTGACGGCAGCCGGGGCGCTGTTGGTGTGCAATGTGGCCAGGACCAGGTGCCCGGTCAGGGCCGCTTCCACGGCGATCTTGGCAGTTTCCATGTCCCTGATTTCACCGACCATCATCACGTCCGGGTCGGCGCGCAAGATGCTTCTGAGCGCGCTGGCAAAAGTAAGGCCAGCCCTGGCGTTGGTCTGGATCTGGGTCACACCGCGCATACGAAACTCGACGGGATCCTCGACGGTAATGATGTTTTTGTCAGGCGTATTCAACTCGTTCAGGGTGGCGTAGAGCGTGGTGGATTTGCCGCTGCCCGTGGGGCCGGCTACCAGCACCGTGCCGTACGGCCTGCGGAACACCTCCTCGTAGCGCCGATACATCTTCGGCGCGAACCCGAGCTTGGGAAGCTCGACCGTGGCCTGCGATGTGTCGAGCAGACGGAGGGTAACTTTCTCGCCGTAGACGGTGGGAAGGCTCACCACGCGCAGGTCAATCTTCTGGCCGCCCAGCTTTACCGAGAAGCGGCCGTCCTGGGGCACACGCCTCTCAGCTATGTCGAGGTCAGCCACGATCTTGAAGCGCGTCACCACACCGCTTTGGAGCTTTGGCGGAATGGTCATGGCCTCGCGCAACACGCCATCCACCCTCATCCGTACCATTACCTCGCCCGCCCGCGGCTCTATGTGGATATCGGATGCGCCATCACCAACAGCCTGGGTAATTATGGCGCTGACCAGGCGAATTATCGGTGCCTCGTCTGCCGATGCCTCCACGCCAAGATCCAGCTCCCCTACGTCCTGCTCGAAGTTCGACTTGGAAGCTTCTTGCAGAAACTCCGAGACATCCTCGCTGAACGCGAAGAGCTTATTGTGGACGCTGGTGATGTCTTCCTCCAGGGCGACCACGGGCGTGACCGGGTATCCAGAGAGCATCGTCAGATCTTCGAGGGCGAAGATGTTGGTGGGGTCGCTTATGGCCACCACCAAACGGTTGTTCTCCACCCGCAGGGGCATGACTTTGTATTTACGCAACACTTTTTGCTCGACGAGGTTCATCACTGCCTTATCCACGTCGTTTTCCGTGAGCTCTATATAGCCGAGCCGCAAGCGATGCGCCTGCGCCTGCGCGAGATCCCTCTGGGATATGTAGCCAAGGGATACAAGGACCTTCCCGAGCTCGTCGCGGCGCTCTACCTGGACCTCCAGGGCGTGGCGCAACTGTCCCTCGTCCAGCTTTCCGTTGGTGATGAGGACGTCCCAGACTTTATCCCCATGCGCTGGCTGGGTGTCAGTCCTGAGGGCCAACGAGCGTCCCTGCGTCGCTGGCGTGTTGTCCTCGCTGGCGCCGAGGTGTTCGTGCAGGGACTTGGTGCGGAATGCGTCCTCCAACTTGGTACGCAGAAGCTCCCTGTTGAGGGGTTTTATAAGGTACTCGTCGGCGCCGGCTTCAATGCCGTCGGTGAGGTGTTGCTGGTCGCCGAGCGCCGTGAGGAAAACAAAATACGTGTGCTGACGACGTCCTAGCCCACGTACCCGCTGACACAGTTCCAGCCCATCCATGCCTGGCATCATCCAGTCGCTCAGGATGACGTCTATGCCAGAATCTTCCTGATACAACCTCCACGCCTCTTGGCCGTCGCGGGCCTCCACGCTCTCGCACCCGAAGCCTTCAACGGCCCTCACGGCGATCATGCGCGATACAGCATCGTCCTCAGCCACCATGACCTTCAACTTTATGTCCTCCGCTGAGGAGACAGCTTCTGAAGGAATCTGTTGGTGGGTTTCCGAAGGCACATCGTCAAGGTACCCATCAGTCGCCACGCCACCGTCCAGCGCCTCCGCACCGAAGAGATGGACGAAAGCTCCCGCGAGATCTTCTTCAGACGCCACCACCGACCGTATTTGCCGTCCGGCAATGATCCTGAGGTCTTCGAGGGCGTGGATATCGTTCGGATCGTGCATCGCGACGACGAGATGCTCTTTCTCGTGACGTAGCGGCAGAACCCGATACTTGCGCAGCGTCTCCTCGCTGAATCGGCCGAGCACCTCGGTGTCCACCTCGTCTTCGGAGAGTTCTGAGATGACCACGAAATCCAGCTTCAGCCTCTGGGCCAGCGCACGCGCCACGTCGGCTGGGGTTGCGTAACCCAGCGAGACCAGGATCTTCCCAAGGTCGCGGGAGTCATTCTCCCTTATGGAGATCGCATCCTGAAGCTGTTTACTGGTGATCCTGCCGTTCGAGACCAGTATCTCCCCTATTTTTCTCTCGGAGATACCGAGCGATCTCCGGCCGCCTGCGGCCCCGTTTCGCGGCCCTTCACCCTTCCCACCCGGCCCGCCACCGTTGCGAGCCCCATTCGCGGACTCCGCCCCGTCGGAACCATCTGCCGATGGCGAACCATCGGCCTGCGGCTCATAGCTGGAGAACAGGCGGCCCTGTATCTCCTTCAGGTCATCCCTGGCTGTGATCACGGTGGTGATCGGGTATCCGGAACCTATGGTGAGATCGCTCCTTGCCAGGAGGTCGTTGGGATCGCTCATGGCAACCAGTAGCCGCCCGTTCTCTACCCGCAGCGGCATGGCGTGGTGCTGAACCAGCACTTCTTCCGGGATGATCTTCAAGACCCTCGGGTCAACATCATCTTCGGAGACCTCAACGTACTCTACGTTGAGCCTGGTGGAGAGGGCGTGCGCCAGTTCTTTTTCGTTTATGTATCCGAGGGATACGAGCACCCTCCCGAGGCTTCTGCCATCAGACTGCTGCGCCCATAGCCCTTCGGTGAGTTGCTCAGCGGCGATCCTGCCCTGCGAGACGAGGATCTCCCCTATCCTGCGCGGGGGCGCATCCCCGCTGCTGTTCTCAGGCGAGTGCATATTCCATTGCCTCCACATTCGGCTCCCGGCCACCAGTCAGTTCCCTGGCGCCCTGTTCCCGAGCGATTTTGTTCAAGCTGGTTTCGCTCCCAGCGCGGTATACCGCGTTACAAACGATTTTGTCGGCGCCAAGGGTTGGACCAAGACATCCCGCCGCCGACGCCAGACCATCTTCGTCTTTCATCCCCAGGTACGAGTTGTTTACGATTGCCCTTGCGCCCGCGGATGCCCCCCCGACGAGATCAATCGAACTTGCTGAAGTTTCGCCCCCCGAGCCTGCACGGGAAGATCGACCACGCGGACGTTCCTGTCTCACTTCCAAAGGAACGTACACGTAGTCCATAACCCCCACCGCAAAGACAGCGTTGTGCATTCTGGGGCCGAGGATGAGGTCAATGGGATGTCTGATAACGCCTGGCAATCTTGTCCTTCCGTTCAGTTTCATTCTACACACCTTGGATGCGATGGTATACGGCTTTTCTGGGAGTGTATGTCGGCGCTATAGACGCAGCCTGACAGCATGACTATACCTAACGTCCAGCCTTGGCCTTCGCTTTCAAGAACTCGTCGTAGCTTCTTGTAAAGAAATGTTCCTGGCCCCCGGATTTCAAGACGTAGTAGAGATAGTCGGTGTCTGCCGGCTGCATCGCGGCCTCAAGAGAGTCGCGTCCTGGGCTGCAGATCGGCCCAGGGGGGAGGCCGGTGTTCTCGTATGTGTTGTATGGTGATTTTATCTTGAGGTCGTCTAGCGAGAGGTCTTCTTTTGGTTTTCCCCTGGCGTACTGGATGGTGGCGTCGATTTGCAGCGGAATGTCTTTGTGCAGACGGTTGTAGATCACCGAAGCCACACGCCTGCGCTCGTCCGGTTTGGCGGCTTCACGCTCGACGAGTGATGCGACCGTGAGAATCTCGTATTCAGAGAGTCCGAGACGCTGGCGCGCCGACCCGAGATCCAGATTCTGCGTCTCCAACAGATACTGTTCCAGCAACCGATTGACTACCTGTGATGCGGAAGTCCCCTGCTCGAACTCGTATCTCTTGGGGAAAAGGAATCCCTCGGCAGTGTGTATGTGCGGGTTCTCCAGGAACGCATATCCATAATCCGTTGTTCTGGCCGCCATCTCGAAATCGTTAGCCGATATCCGGCTGTTCTGGGCCACGAGGTCTGCGGTCTGCTCGATGGTCAGGCCCTCTGGAATGGTTATGGCGAAGAGGGGCACGCCATCTCCGGCGGTTATGGCGACAAGGATCTTCTCGGCGTCCGTGCCTGGACGGAAACGGTATTTGCCTGGTTTGAGTTGGGTCGTCTGACCGTTGACCCGCGCCTCCAGCTCGAAGAGCGAGGAGCTGGCGATGATTCCGGATTTCTTGAGCTTCGCGGCGACGCTCTCGAGGGTGTCGCCCTCGACGACCGTGACCGTGATCGGGGCATTCGAGGTCTCCTGCTCACCGACCGTGGCGGAGGTGTAAATGAAATAGAGGGCGAGACAAATTCCCGCTATCAACAGGATGCTGAGTATGGTGGGACCCCGGTTGTCCCTCTTCTTGCGCCGCCTGGAGGGTTCGCGCAGCGCGAGCAGGCGCTCATCCACTTCTTCGAGATCACGGTTGGTTCCGCGATCGTACCGACTCACCTATTCCCCCTCGCACTCAAATATTCCTGCAGCATCTCGGCGGCAGCGAGGTGATCCAACCTCTCCCTGCCCCGCTTCCTGCGCCGACCGCCGCCACTGCTGGCCCGCCGCGCCCCCGCCACACGCGTCGTGAGGCGCTCGTCCCACTCCACGAACCGCACGCCAGGAAACTGGGTCTTCAGGTCGTTCAGTTTAGCCAATACACGCCGCGCCTGGAAACCTAGTTCGCCCCCGAGGGTCTTCGGCACGCCAACTAGCATCTCATCTATTCCTTCGCTGGTTATCAGCACCCGCAGATAATCCGTGAGATCTCCGGTAGGCACCGCCTTCACGGGGACGGCGATGACGGCTCCGGGGTCTGAGACCGCGACGCCAGTCCAGGCTTCACCGAGGTCGAGCGCGGCAATGCGCCCGGGGGCAGGCTGTGTTTCGTTCAAGGAACTAGTGTCCGTCGCCGGAGAGACGTTCTCCAAGGATGTCGCGCACTCGGCTGAGGGCGTTCGGAATCGCCGAGAGATCCCCACCACCGGCCTGGGCCATGGTGGCGCCGCCGCCACCGCCGCCGCCGAGCACGTCGGAGATCTCCCGCACCAGCTCACCGGCTTCGATCTTCTGGGATACCTCGGGGTGCAGGTTGGCGATAACTACCGCCTTGCCGTTCAGGTCTGCCGCGAGCACGACCGCGGATGGTCCGCCAAGACGGTTCTTGATGTCGTCGGAGATCTGACGCAGTCCCTTCACGTCAGCAGCCACTACCCGCGCGGCGACTATCCGCGCCCCGTTGACAGACTCTGCGTTCTCGACGAGGGCGCCAACCTCCTCCAGCCCCTGTCGGAGCGCATGCTCCCTGGCGGCTTCGCGGGCATCTACCACCTCGCTCTGAAGACCTCCAACGGCTTCTGGTAACTGCCCGATCTCGACCCTTAGCCTTCCGGCGGCTGCCTCGGCCTTCTCGGCGGCCCCGATCAGGTAGTACAGGGCCTCGCGGCCCGTGATGACTTCGATGCGGTACAGATCCGCGCCGTGCTTGCGGTTGGAGACTATCTTGAAAGCCCCGACCTCGGCGGTGTCCCGGACGTGCGTGCCGCCGCACAGCTCGCGCGAAAAACCGTCCACTTCGACCACGCGCACCAGATCCCCGTACTTCTCCCCGAAGAGCATCATCGCCCCAAGGTTGCGGGCTTCAGCAAGCGTGGTAGTGAAGTAGCGAACCGGCTGGTTCTCGGTGATCTTGAGCAGCCCGAGTTCCTGTACCCGCCGCAACTCTGCGTCGTCCACCTTGCCTGAATAGCGGTAGTCGAAGCGCAACCTGTCGGGGCCGACGTAGCTGCCCGCCTGCACGACATCCTTGCCGAGAACGGCCCTCAGCGCCCAGTGCAGAATATGTGTTGCCGTGTGGTTTGCCTCTATTTGCTGGCGCCTGACACGGTTTATGGAGGCTGTGACTGGCTCGCCGACCTCGATGGACCGGCGTTCGGTTCTGGCTCTGAGAACCTGATAGTCGCCAGCCGGGATGGAATCGAGAACTTCCAGCTGGGCGCGGTCGGAGGTGATCCAACCTTCGTCAGCAACCTGCCCGCCGCCGGTGGCGTAGAAAGGGTTCTCAGCCAGCACCAGGAAGACCTCATCCTCCACGCCTGGCACGGGTTCGGCGGCCACGATCCTGGTCTCGATCTGCTCGCGCTCGTAGCCCACGAAGCGGCTTTTGATCTCCTGGTCCCTGAACGCCGCAACTACCCTGTCATGCCCCTGCATGGCCTCGCGGGCGCGCTCCCTTTGTCCGGCCATCGCCAGCTCGAAGCCAGCCTCATCCAGCGAGATGCCGCGCTCTTCCAGAACGTCGCGTGTGATCTCCACCGGAAAACCATAAGTATCGTGCAACATGAAGGCAACGTCGCCTGGGAACTTGCCGCCTTCCAGGCGTCCGATCTCAGCCTCCAGAAGCTCCATGCCGGAGTGGTAGATGTCTATGAAACGCGACGCTTCGACGGTGACGATGCTGCCTATATCTTCCTTCGCATCCCGAAGCTCGGCGTAGAAATCGCCCATCTCGTTCACCACGGTTCCGACGACGCCCGAGATCTGCTCCGCCCCCATCCCAAGCCGTACGTATGCCTCCCGCGTGGCCCGGCGTATTATGCGTCTGAGGACATACTCGCGGCCCTGGTTGCCAGGACGAACTCCATCTGCGATGAGGAAAGCGATGCCCCGCGAGTGGTCGCCCAGAATTCGCAACGCACGATCCGTAATCTCCGAATCTCCTATGGAGACGCCGCTATACTCGCGGGCCTTCTCGAAAACCGGCTCGTACACGTCGGTCTCGTAGACGTAGAGGACATCCTGAACCGCGGCGGTCGTGCGCTCCAGGCCCAGCCCCGTGTCTATGCCGGTTTTGGCCAAGGGCGTGAGGGCGCCGTCCTTGCGCTGCTCGTACTGGTTGAAGACGAGGTTCCAGATCTCCAGGAAACGGGGATCCCCCTCGTCCCCACCGGGACCGTACTTCGGGTCTGCCAGAGGATCTCCGAACCCATGCTCTTCGCCGTGGTCGTAGTAGACCTCGGAGCATGGTCCGCACGGGCCGGAATCACCAGGCGGCCCCCACCAATTCTCCGACTTGGGGAGCCCGAATATCCGCTCCTCCGGGACGCCAACGGACATCCAAAGTTCTTTGGCTTCGAGGTCCTCCGGCGCGTCTTCATCGCCCTCGAAGATCGTGATCCAGAGTTTCTCCGCCGGGATGCCGAGGTCTCCGGTGAGGAACTCCCAGGCGTACTCGATGGCGTCCTTCTTGAAATAGTCCCCGAAGGAGAAGTTGCCGAGCATCTCGAAGAATGTGAGGTGCGAGGGGTCTCCAACCTCCTCGATATCCTGGGTGCGAAAGCATTTCTGCGAGCTGACGGCGCGGGAAGTTGGAGGCTTCTGCTGGCCCGTAAAGTAGTCTATGAACTGCTGCATCCCGGCAGTGGTGAGTAGCACGGTTGGGTCGTTGTGCGGGATGAGGGACGAGCTAGGGTACGGCCTGTGGCCCCGCTCTGCGAAGAAGTCAAGGAACTTCTGACGGATGTCGCTGCTATTCATGGCGCGTATTCTACTTTTTTAAGCTCTGTTTTCCAGTTCGGTAAGCTCGCGCCTGAGGTCTTCAAGGGCGCGGCGGAGCAGACGGCTGACGTGCATCTGGCTGACGCCTATGCGGTCGGCGATCTCGGTCTGCGTCTTGCCCTCGTCGAAACGGAGCTTGAGGATGGTCTGCTGCTGGTCCCGCAACGATCCCATCGCTGATCTGAGCAGCAGTTTGTCCTCGATTCCCTCTATCGGGGAATTCTCGTCGGCCTGGAGGTCTATGATGGTGTCGCCGTCCGTGTCCTCCTGGTTCACAGGCGCGTCCAGGCTGCTGGTGTTGTAGGCGCGTCCCAAAGTGAGGGCTTCGGCGACGCTCTCCTCGTCGGCGTTCAGGGTGCGCGAGAGGTCCTGGATAGTCGGGGATTTGCCGCTGCGAATGGTTTCGTCCCTGATGGCTTCCTTGGCGGATTGGCGCAGTTCCTGGAGGCCGCGCGGGACGCGCATCGCCCATCCCTTGTCCCTGAAGTAGCGCTTTATCTCCCCGAGTATGTTCGGTGTGGCGTAGGTCGAAAACTCTATCTGACGGTCAACATCGAAGCGGTCTACGGCCTTTATGAGTCCGACTGAGGCAACCTGGATCAGGTCGTCCACGGGCTCACCGCGCCCGGCGAACTTGCGGGCCAGGAACTCCACGAGCGGGAGTTGCTCCTGGATCACCTGTTCGCGGGCGCGCTCGTCGCCCTCCTTGTGATAACGCACGAGCAAACGCCGGGTGCGTGCCTTGTCCGGCCGCCTGTAGCGCCGCATCAAGATACGAGCTCCACCACCGTTCGCCAGCCGGATTCTCCTTCTGGCTCGACTTCGGGGCTGGATTTCTCGACCTCGGCGAGGACGCTCTCTTCGCCGAGAGAGAAGCGGTAGCGGGTTGGCCCGCCCTGCAAGTGATAGCTTTCCAGAAGCTCCACAGCCTCTTCGAGCCCCCCGACGCCCACCCTGGCTCGCATCGCCATGCCGGCCATCACGAGACCGACGCAGGATCTCATCTCCGCGACCGGCGGTATTGTCAGATACGTGTACTCGGTGGTTTCAGCCGTTGGCAAATAAGATCCCTTCTCGCCGCCGAAAGGCAGCCTTACGTCAGTGTTACTGATCTCGCCCCTGTTGTTTATCACGTTCGATGGGCTGCGTTGTTGTCCCAGAGGCGTTCTCCGGCGTTTCGGAATCGGGGTCGGCCACCCTGGCGCCATGTTGACCGCCGTGCTGCCCGAGATCCCGCAGTATCTCAGTCCTGCGTTCGGATGACGCCTCCCTGCCAGCCGAGACAGCGATCTTCACACGCTGGCGGACCTTGTCTGGCAGGTCACGAGCGGCCCCAGGCAACTTCTTGCGAAACTCTTCGTTGGTAGCGTAGACGGTGCCGGCAACCCCGATCAAGGCCCCGGCCACCAGCTTGCCCCATCCGGCCATTAGCTAGTCCTCCTCCCCCGACTGCTCTTCGCCAGTGAGCTTCTCGCCCTTGAAGAAGGCGCCGATCCCACGCGAGAGCCCAGCCGTCGCGGATGACAGCCTGATGACGCCGCCACGGACGCCCTGGGTTATAACGGTCGTGGTCTGGTCGAGTTCACCGGTGATTCCAGCCACGTCGCCAACCGCAGTATCGAGCTGGGCGAGCTGGCTGTTGATATTGTCAACCGTGACGTGGGTCTTGCCGAGAAGCGGCACCACCTGTTCGGAAACGTCTTTGATCGTCTGCTCCGTGGTGGAAAAGATCCTGGCCAGCCGCAGGAACAACCAGGCGAGCACG
This sequence comes from Rubrobacter sp., assembly GCA_013695335.1. Classification (GTDB taxonomy): domain Bacteria; phylum Actinomycetota; class Rubrobacteria; order Rubrobacterales; family Rubrobacteraceae; genus JACDGB01. The sequence goes on along the minus strand of JACDAR010000060.1, from coordinate 15,634 downwards.
AAGAACGCCACGGCGATTCCCGCGAAAAGAATCCCCGTCATCAGCTCCACGAAAGCGCTCAAACCCTTCGCACCTCCAACTCTAGTCCCAAAACACCAAGGATTATACCCACGCCGCATCATCCGGCGCACACACCTGCTACGCGCCGTTTCGCGCCACGACGCCCCCGGCGGCCACCCGCTCTCCATCCGCGCTGTAGAAGACTGCTGACTGTCCCGGCGCCACGCCCATGACCGGCTCAGACAGGTGTGCGATCCAGGCCCCGTCAGCCGTCTCCTCGACCTCGCACGGGACAGGAGATCCGTTGTATCGCACCTGCACCGAACATGCCTCATCAGGCGCGAGAAAGTGGTTCAAGTCCCGCACCAACACCTCCCGAACCGCGAGATCCTGCTTCTTACCGACCACCACCTGGTTGCTCTTCGGACGGACTTCCGTGACGTAGAGCGGCGTCGGGGCGGAGACGCCGATGCCCCGGCGCTGCCCGACAGTGAAGTCCACAACTCCAGCGTGGCCCCCGAGAACCTTGCCAGCGGTGTCCACTACCTCGCCTGGCTCGGCGGCTACCTTCTTGCGCACGAACTTGCGATAGTTGCCGTCAGGGATGAAACAGATGTCCTGGCTCTCCGGCGTGTAGGCGACGGCCAGCCCCCGATCCTCGGCGATCCTGCGCACCTCCGGCTTCTCGTAGTCACCCAGCGGGAAGACAGTCCGCGCCAGAAGCTCCCTGGGTATCGGCCAGAGGACGTAAGTCTGGTCCTTTGCCGCGTCCCTGGGACGGGCTAGCGACGGTCCATCCGCGACGCGGGCGTAGTGGCCCGTCGCCACGTGATGGAATCCGAGCCCATCCGCCAGGAATGCGGCTGCATGGAATTTCACGTGGGCGTTGCACGCGACGCACGGGTTTGGTGTCCGCCCCTTTTCGTAGGAGCCCACGAAGTCCCGCATGACGCGCTTCTGGAAGAGATCCTTGAGGTTCAACGTGAAGTGAGGCAGGCCCATGCGGTGCGCCGTATCCCGCGCGAAGAGCACGGTATCCGGCGAGCAGCATGACCGGCTGCCTTTCTCGCCATCGTGCAGCCTGAAGGTCACGGTTGCCACGTCGTAGCCGCGCTCCTTGAGGAGCAGGGCCGTGACCGCAGAGTCCACCCCGCCGCTCATGGCCGCCACCACGGTCTTGCCGTCGTTCTTCTCGGAGCCGCCATATCCCTCGACGAGCATGTCGCCAGCCACAAGATTCCAGTGATCCTCGAACGCTTTGTGCAGCGCGTCGAGGACCAGGGTGAGCGCGTGCTCCTTGCCCACGGGCAACGATCCGCCGAGCGCATCCCGCACGTCCTCCTTCGAGACCCGAGCAGCGTCGAGCAGGCTCTTTCCACAAACCAGTTCCGAGAGCGCCGACCCCGCGGCTATGCACGCGGCGCATCCGTAGACCTTGTAGCGAACGTCGGTGAGCGCGTTGTCCTCTAACCTGACGGAGAAGCGCGCGATGTCGCCGCACGCGGCGTCGCCGGACTCGCCAATGCCGCTGGCATCGGAGATCTCTCCGACGTTGCGGGGGCGGACGAGGTGATCAATAACTTCAGGTCTGTAAGTATCAGGCATCAGTCTTCAGGTTGTGGTTAGCGGGGATAGTTCGCGTAGCTGGTTCACGGCGGTGGAGAACGCTTCGAGGAAGGCTTCTATCTCCTGTTCGGTGTTGTCTTTGCCAACGGTGATCCTGACCGCGGAGAACGCCTCGCGCTCGTCCTGGCCCATAGCCAGCAACACCGGGGACGCTTTGTGACCGGCGGAGGCGGACGCGCACGCCGAACCACTCCCTACTTCGAATCCAAGCGCATCCAGGAAAAGCACGAGTCCTTCGGCCTCCACGCCATCGACGGAGAGATGGACGCTGTTCGACAACCGCATCTCAGGGTGCCCGTTCAGGCTCACACCTGGAAGCTCTGTCACGCCGGAGATTATGCGGTCTCTCAGCCTCGACTCATGGCGAACCCGCCCTTCCAGCGACTCACTGGCCAACTGGCAGGCCATCCCAAGGCCGACGATGCCGGCCACGTTCTCGGTGCCGCTCCTCAGCCCTCTTTCCTGGCCGCCGCCGAGGAGGGTGGGATCCAAAGCCACACCATCGCGGACGTAGAGTGCGCCGATCCCCTGTGGCCCGTACAACTTGTGGCCCGAGATGGCGAGCGTCGAAACCGGCGTCCGGGCCACGTCTATCGGAACGCGCCCCGCTGACTGCACGGCATCAGCGTGGAAAAGAATCTCCCGCTCCGCGCAGATATCGGCCAGTTCCTCCACTGGCTGCACGGTTCCGATCTCGTTGTTCGCCCACATCACGGCCGCTAGAGCGGTGTCAGGGCGCAGCGCGGCAGAGAGCTCCGCCGGGTCCACGAGGCCATGCTCGTCCACCCCGATCCAGCTTACCTCCCAGCCAGATTCTTCGAGACGCCGAGCAGACTCCCGCACGGCGGCGTGCTCCACTGCGGAGACCACGACATGACGCTTCCCAGAGGTTTCCGCCGCCCGCGCCATCCCGAAGAGCGCCAGGTTATCCGCCTCCGTGCCGCCGCTGGTGAAGAATATCTCGCCCGGCGAAGCCCCCAGGAACGCGGCAACGGCTTCCCTGGCCGCTTCGATAGCCTCCCTGGCCGCAGCCCCTGACGCGTGTAGCGAGGAGGGATTACCGCCCCGCTCCTTCAGATGCGGAAGCATTGCCTCCAGCACCCGTTCGTCGAGCGGCGTTGTCGCGGCATGGTCGAGGTAAACGCGGTGATCCATCATCTTTGCGAGTTTAACCCACACCGCCAAAATTGCATCCGCAGCCGGAGGGCAGCTTCGTCAAGGCAAATTTCCGGCGCCAATTACACCGTATAGGTATTGGCTACGGCGCCGCCGGAGTCTATGAGGGCGAGCTGGTCGCCCGGGGCGAGTTGCAGGGCGTCGCCGCCCTCGAAGACGCCCTCCACGCGATCTCCTTCCGCGTCCACCACGCTCGGGAGACGGCCTATGGAGGCGCTCTCTCCTGGCTGAATGATGACTTCGTCGTTGATCTGGACTCCGACCGAGTCGGGGTTGACCTCGCCGGTCTGGGGGTCGAGCAGGCGCAGGCTAAAGCCCTGAAGGTTCACTTCTCTGGGGCTCTGGTTGGAGATGGTGATGTACTCGAGCCCGCCTCCCGAATCGGTGAGCTGCAGTTGATCTATGACCACGTCTATGTCGCTGGTATTGCTCTCGACCTCGGTGGCGGAAAGATCGTACAAAGCCTGGCTCAGAACCGCCCTCGGAGTGTATCCCTGGAACAGGTTGTCTATGACGTATTGATCCCCATCAGGCGCCAGCGTCACGACGTAAGGTGTGATGCCAACGCCGAGTTGGACCGCGAGGGTCCCGAACTCTCCCTGCTCGAGACCCTCGCTAGTCTCGGCGAAGCCAGGGTTGGTTATCTCGTAGTTGAAAAACTCGATGGTCGGATATTGACGGGACAGGCTCTCCATCGAACGCTGCACTTTTACGTCGGGCTGCAAACCCTGCGGATAAAACGGGTCCTGGCCCTCCTTGTAGAACTGCACGGCGATCAAAGCCCGCCGCTGGTACGCGGCACGAAAGTCTGGGGGAACTGGCTGGGTCATGTTCAGGGCGAACGGGGCGTCCTGTATGGACTCTGCCTGCCCGGCGCCCAAAGAGGCGGAAGAGCTGGCCGAGGAGACCGGCGCAGCCGTGCTGGTGGCGGTTGCGCTGGCTGGCGGAGAACTGGCGGTGTCGTCGCCTCCGCCACACCCGGCTATCAGCAGCGTCGCCAGGGCGAGAAACGCGAGCAACCCGGCTTTCGAGAGCAAATCCCTGATCCCATCCTCCCGCGTGCATCCCGCTTGCGCATGGCGCGCGCATCTCCCACACAGCCCGAAACCGCCCAACCTCGGGCGAGAAACCCAACGCAAGTTACCATAGCCGTCATAACGGTGCAATCGGGCGATCATTCGCACACAACCAACGGTCGTCACGCCGTCGCGCGGCGTTTGTTCTACCATTGGGTGTTCACCGCCGAACATAGACAGCACCACACCGAGGGGAGCAAAGCCATGAACCCTTACAGAACCAATACCGCTGGCGAGCTACGGGCCGAAAACGCGGGAGAGAGCGTGCGGCTGGCAGGCTGGGTACACCGCCGCAGGGACCACGGAGGTTTGATCTTCATCGACCTCAGGGATCGCTGGGGAATCACCCAGGTCACCTTCGACCCTGAACGCGCGGAGTTGTTCGCCACGGCAGAGAAACTGCGCCCCGAGTGGTCTATCTCAATAGAAGGCGAGGTAGCCAGACGTCCCGAAGGAAACGAGAACCCAGACCTTCCGACGGGTGAGATCGAGATCGAAGCCACAAAATTGCGGGTACTCAACGAGAGCGTGACGCCTCCCTTCGAGATCGACCGCGAAAGGGAAGTGGACGAACTTCTGCGCCTGAAGTACCGTTACCTGGATCTGCGGCGCACCCGAATGCGGGAGAACATAACTTTTCGGCATCAGGTGGTCAAACACATACGGGATTACCTGGATGATCGCGGCTTCCTGGAGATCGAAACTCCCTTGCTGACGGCATCGACGCCTGAAGGCGCCCGCGATTATCTGGTTCCCGCGCGACTTTATCCCGGACAGTTCTACGCGCTGCCCCAGTCACCGCAGCAGTTCAAACAGCTTCTCATGGTGGCTGGCTTCGAGCGATACTTCCAGATCGCGCGGGCGCTCAGGGACGAGGATCAGCGGGGCGACCGCCAGCCGGAGCACACCCAGCTCGACCTGGAGATGAGCTACACGACCCAGGATGAGGTCCTGGATCTGATCGAAGTCCTCTACACGGAGATCGTCGAGGAACTCACTAACAAGAAGCTCGCCGCCAAACCTTTCCCGCGCCTCACCTACGCCGAGGCGATGGACCGATTCGGCTCGGATAAACCAGACCTTCGCTTCGGACTGGAGATCCAGGACATATCGGAGATCGCCCGTTCTTCGGAGTTCAAGGTATTCAGGGGCGCCGTCGAATCCGGCGGCTCGGTGCGCGGCATCTCGGTCGGCGGTCTCGGAGACCTCTCGCGCCGCGAGACGGACGAGATCACGAAGATCGCCACCGACGCCGGCGCGAAGGGCCTTGCGTTTTTCAAGGTGGAGGAAGACGCACTCGCCGGTCCCATTGCCAAATTCTTCTCAGGTGAGGACCAGGATTCACTGCTCGCGGCGCTCGCGGCGGCGCCCGGCGATTACATGTTCTTCGTCGCGGACAGGAACCCCGTGGTGTTCGAGAGCCTGAACCGCCTGCGGCTACATTTCAGGGACCGTCTCGGCCTCGCTGACGAGAACACGCTCGCGCTTTGCTGGGTGACGGACTTCCCGCTCTTCGAGTGGAACGAGGACGAAGGGCGCATCGAGCCCATGCACCACATGTTCACCATGCCCCAGGAAGAGGACGTGGAGAAGCTGGACAGCGACCCGCTCGCGGTCATCGGGCAGCTCTACGATCTCGTCGCAAACGGCACGGAGCTGGCTTCGGGGAGCATCAGGATTCATAGGCCGGATCTCCAGCAGAAAGTCTTCTCCGTGGTCGGCATTGACGAGGAGGAAGCCGAGCGCCGGTTCGGGGCGATGCTGAATGCGTTCAGGTACGGGGCGCCGCCGCACGGTGGGATCGCACCCGGGATAGACCGTCTGCTCATGGTCCTGCGGGACGAGCCGAACATCCGCGAGGTGATGGCCTTCCCCAAGACCCAGGCCGCCCGCGACGAGATGATGAACGCCCCAGGCCCTGTCTCCGAAGCCCAACTCAAGGAACTGAACATTGCCCTGCGGCGCGCTCCGGGTTCCGAAAGAGGCTCGAACCCAGCGGCTCGCCCAAGCGAGGGCAATAATTAGTCCAGGTTTATGCGGTGGAATACAGGGAACAAAAGCGCCCGTGACACCGCCAAACTCTGACTTCATCGCCCCTGGCGAATCCACAAAACCAACTGTCGCCCTGACGTTCGACGACGGGCCGCACCCCGTGTGGACGAGGCGAGTTCTGGAAGCGTTGGATGATGCTGACACAAAAGCGACGTTCTTCGTGGTCTCGCCGCTAGCCCACAGGTTCCCGAACGTTATCTCCGAGATACAGTCGGCAGGGCACGCGGTGGAGCTTCACTGCGAGAGGCACGTCCGGCACACGGAACTGTCCCGAGAACAGGTGGAGTCCGACGTGCGATCCGCGATCCGGAATCTCAACGACCTCGGCGTGACACCGAAATTCTGGCGTCCGCCGTGGGGCGTGCTGGCCCCGTGGACGACGGAGGTTGCCGATGACTTCGGGCTGCCCCTCGCCCTGTGGACGGCAGACACACACGATTGGCGCGGGGACTGCGCAACCGAGATGCTCGACGCCATCTCCCCCGCGCTTGGCTCCGAAGCCGTGGTCCTCATGCACGATGGACTTGGTCCTGGCAGCAGGCGCTCCGGCTGCCAGAATACGGTCGCACTCATAGATCCCCTGGTGAGACGCATCCGGGCGCTCGGCTGCGAACCAGCCTTGTTAGCTGATGACATCAGGCCATCATCCAACCGCCAGAAGGCGGCCATTTGAGGGATACGAGAGAGTATTCGCTGGCAGCATCGGATCTTCGTTCCGCGCTGCGTGAGATCCGGACCGGGGCCGCGGACCGCGACGCAAACCCCGGATTCCCTGATGCTCCATTTCAGGCGCTCGCGGCGTCCGGCGTCCTCGCCATGCCGGTCCCTGATCCCACATCCGAAGTTCGGCGCAAGGCTCCGTTCTCCGAAGAATGGCGGATTCTGCGGGCAGTCGCCCGCGCCGATGGCTCGGTTGGACGAATCCTGGACGGACATCTCAACGGCGTCGAGCGGGTTGCCGAGCTGGCGCCAGAACCCCTCAGATCCGACGACCTCGAAGCCATAGCGGCGGGCGAACTCCTGCTCGGCGTCTGGGGGGCGGACCCCATCCCCGGAGAAGGCACCCCGGCCCGCCTCGTGGAGACGGCGAACGGCCCGGCGATAGATGGCGTCAAAACGTTTTGTAGCGGCTCAACTGGCCTCGACAGGGCGCTGGTAGCGGTACGGGCACCGGAAAGCGATGGGCCGGGACCTCCGCTCCTCGTCTACGTGGCGCTCGATGGCAGCGTTGATGTGGACGAAGGCTGGTTCCGGGGATCTGGAATGCGGGCCTCCGAGAGTCACCGTGTGGTCTTCCACAGGACGCCCGTGCTCGCGGTACTCGGCGGGCGGGGCGAGCTGATCCAAGAGCCGTATTTCTCTCGCGACGCCGTGCGAACCGCAGTAACCTGGGCTAGCATCGCGGACTCCGCCGTGGATGCGGCCATGGAGATCCTCGCCGCCAAATCGGGGGGAGAACCAGACGACATAGTCTCCCTGGCCGCTGGAAAGATGCTCGCGGCCCAGGGGACCATAGATCGCTGGCTGGAATACGCGTCCCGCTTCGCCGATGAAAACCCGGAGGATTCGATGGCCCCTTTCTCCATTCACCTGCGGGAATCTATTGCGGCAGCGTGCCGGGGGATTCTTGACGAGGCAGCACGGGCCGTCGGCGCGCATCCGTTCGCCACGGCTGGGGATCTGGACCGCGCGCGCCGGGATCTCGACCTGTTCCTCCTCCAGCATCGCCTGGAGCCCGCCCTCGCCCGTGCAGGGCGTCGCGAAATACAGGCCCGCATATCGGCGGAGGACACAGATGCTTCGGTCTGATCGTCGGGATGACCGGCACAGGACGCAGAACTTCCCCGTCTCCATCAAGGGAGTGCTGCTAGCAGAGGGAAGGGTAGTCCTCCTCAAGAACGAACGGGATGAATGGGAACTTCCTGGTGGAAAACTGGAAAAGGACGAAACCCCGGAAGCCTGCCTCGCATGCGAGATCCTGGAAGAACTGAACGTGCGCGTGGAGGTCGGGCCGCTCCTGGACGCCTGGGTCTACCGGATATCTGGCTCAGGCGACGTTCTCATCGTGACGTATAGCTGCTCGTCCGTTGATTTCGCCGCTCTGGAATGCAGCGAAGAACACTCGGCCCTGGAAACATTCGACGTGGAAGCGCTGGAGGACATCGTCATACCTGATGGATACAGAAGGGCCATCCGCGCCTGGGTCGAACTGTCAGGGGGCGTCCGCGCATGAGGGAGCGATTGGACCGGGAGTATTTCGAGGATCTTTATGCAAAGTCCAAGGATCCCTGGGCGTTCGAGACCAGCGAGTACGAAAGGCGCAAGTACGCCCAGACGCTTGAAGTTCTCGGGGATCGCCATTTCCGGCTGGCGCTGGAGGTCGGCGCTTCCATCGGGGTCTTCAGCGCCATGCTTGCGCCACTCTGCGACGGGCTACTCGCCGTGGACACCTCGGAGAGGGCAGTCACCGCGGCGAGACAACGGCTCGCCGGGCTCGAGCACGTCCGCGTCGAGCGCCGCACCCTGCCAGAAGAGACGCCCGAAGTGAACTTCGATCTCATAGTCGCCTCCGAAGTCCTCTATTACTTTCCACGCGAGACCATGCTTGAGGCGCTTCGGCGCCTGGAATCCATACTCGACCCGGGTGGCTTGCTTCTCGCCGTCCACTGGCGCAAGGAGACAAAGACATACCCGCTGCAGGGCGATGAAGTACACGAGCTGCTCCTGAACAACACCAGCCTCGCCCACCTGACCTCGATAACCGAAGACGAGTACCGTCTGGATCTACTGGAGAACCCAACATGAACAACGACCAGCGCCTCGTGATTATCGGGGGTGGCCCCGCCGGCCTCGCAACAGCCAGGGCTTACCGGCAGGAAGGCGGACGTGCCCACGTCACCATGCTGACCACCGAACCATACGCGCCATACAACCGTCCGCCGCTCACCAAAGAGTACCTGCGCGGAGAGATGTCGCGTGACGAACTACAGATCGAGCAGCCAGAATGGTACGGGGAGAACGACGTCGAAATACGTCTGTCGACGAGCGCGGCGGCTGTTCACCGCGACCGGCAAATAGTCGAGACGGAAGACAGAGAGGAGATTCCGTACGACGCCCTGGTTCTCGCCACGGGCTCCGAGCCCATACGAATCCCCATCCCCGGCGCTGACGACCCCGAGATCCTGGTTATGCGAACCATCGAAAACTCGGCCCGCCTGCAAGATCGCGCCGCCGAAGGAAGTCGGGCGGTCGTAGTGGGGAGCGGCTTCATCGGCTGCGAAGCTGCTGTCTCGCTCTCGCTGCGCGGTGCGGAGGTGACGCTCATCAGCCTGGAAGAAGCCCCGCAGAAGGAGCGTCTGGGTGAGGTGGTCGCCGAACGCATTCGGGGCTGGCTCGAAGGCTACGGCGTTGACCTTCGTATGGGCGCGAACCTGGAACGCATCGAACGCAGGGACGACGGATACGGGGTGTCCATGGAAGGCGGTGACACGGTCTTCGCGGAAACCGTCCTTTTCGGGACCGGCGTGCGGGCACGAACCGGGCTCGCGGAGGCTGCCGACCTGGAGGTGGACGGCGGCGTGGTCACGGATTCCGCGATGCGGACGAGTGCGCCCGGCATCTTCGCCGTCGGGGATATCGCAAGGGCGTACAACGAATCCGCAGGACGCCATCTCAGGGTGGAGCATTGGGGAGATGCGCTCGAGCACGGACGCATCGCAGGTACGGTCATCGCTGGCGGTGAGGCCGCCTGGGCGATGGCGCCTGGCTTCTGGTCCACCATCGGCGACCGCACGCTCAAGTACTGGGCCTGGGGTGATGGCTGGGACGAATTACTCTTCGAGGCGGACGGTGAATCTTTCACCGCCAGGTACGGGAAGGACGGCATCCTGGTCGGTATTCTGGCGCACGGCTCGGATGAAGCCTACGAAGCGGGAAAGCAGGAGATCGAAGCCGGAGCGCCCTTCCCGGGATGACGCTTCCATCCCCGAACCAGAACCTGCGGGCGTCCATCGTAGTACCCGCCCGCGATGAAGAGGCGCTCATAGAAGCCTGCCTGGAGGCGCTCGCCAGCCAGCGAAGCGTCTCATACAAGGAGTACGAAGTGCTCGTGGTGCTCGACGACTGCACGGACGGCACGGAAGCGCGGGCACGGAGCGTGGCAAAGAAACACCCGTCATTCCGGCTACATTTCCTCGATGGGCCGGGACGAGGATCGGGGCCAGCGCGGAGGGTTGGTATGGAGGCTGCGTGCGCCCGTCTGCTCGGGCTCGGGCGGCCCGATGGCCTCGTCTGTTCCACAGACGCAGACACCGTGGCAGCCCCTGACTGGCTGGCGGCGCAGCTCCAAGCCGCCTCTCGCGGCGCGGTGGCCATCGGCGGACGCATCGAACTCTCCGATGACGGTTCGCTGCCAGAGAACATAGTCCGCTGGCACACGGAGCGCGGTCGTCTCAGACGCAGGGAACTTCTATCTGCCCCAGGTACAGCGGAGCACTGGCAATTCTCCGGCGCCTCGCTCGCCCTGACTGCATCAGTCTATAGCGAGGTCGGCGGCATCCAACCACGGTCTTCGCTTGAGGACGAACTTCTGGAACGGGCCCTGCGCCAGCGCGGCATCCCCATTGACAGGTTGCTCTCCGTCCGGGTCACGACCTCAGCGCGCCTCGTCGGGCGCGCGGATAGAGGCCTCGCCCACGATCTTGCGCTGGCCGCTGGAAAGGAATCGGCCGACGACGAGGACGGTGGCCCGGATCTCTGAGCCTGGTCACGCCTTCTCTTCGCGGTACTCTTGGATACTCTCGTACAGTTCGTCAGGAAACTGTAGCTCGTTGTAGACATTGCAGGCGTCTGGATCGTCGGGATTCGGGCAGATGTCGAAGTCCTGCTGCTCCTGCCACTGGATGATGCGATCCCGGCGGGGCGGGTTGTAGCCCTTCTCCCGAACCTGCTGCACCAGGGCGCGGATCTCCTGTTCGCCGGCGTCTTGGTCCTTCGTCAAGAGGCCGACGATCTCCTCGTCCTTGAGGAAGTAACGCGAGATCATGGCGAACGTCAGGCGACCGTAGTGGCCGATATCCTCCCCATTATCCAGCGCATCCAGCATGTGGCCCATCGTGGGGCTCTGCCGTAGGTCTTCGACGGACAATTGGTTCTCCTTGTATCTTGGTTGTGGTCGTTCACAATGCGGCCAGCATGGGCGCGACAGACCGATTCCTCCTTGGTCCTATGGCTTCGCCTAAAGACCGCACGAGAGCACCCTTCGTCGCGCCCCTAGTTTCGGAGGAGCCCGAACGGTTGCCGGGGCCAATGCTCTAGCTGCGCTGAGCAAGCCCGTATCAGCAAGGCCGGGCCTACGCGAAGATGATGAAGGAGAAACCGAATGACAAACTACTCCAACCGAGATGGAAAGGTCCACGTCGGCATCGATGTCTCCAAGAGAACCCTCGATGTCTGCATCCTGCGCGAAGATGCTCTCAAGGGCGAGTCTTTCGTGGTGACCAACGACCAAGAGGGCGTCGAAGAGATCCTCTCGCGTCTGGCCGAGAAGCCGGGGGCGAGCGTCGAACTGGTCGTCATGGAGGCCACCGGACGTTACGAGCGCCTCGCCGCCACCATGCTCGCCGCCAGCTCGATCTCCGTGGCAATCGTCAACCCCCGCCAAGCCCGCGATTTCGCCAAGGCCATAGGCCAGCTCGCCAAGACCGACAAGATAGACGCCCAGATCCTCTCCCGATTCGCCAGGGCGGTCGAGCCAAAGGCCAGCGTCATTCCCGACGAGCAAGCCATTGCTTTGCAGGGCATCCTCGCAAGGAGACGTCAGCTCATCGAGATGCTCGTCTCCGAAGGCAACCGCCTGAAGATGACCTCGCTCAAGGCTCTCGCCAAACGCATCCGGGCACACGTCCAATGGCTTGAGAAGGAGATCGAGCGCGTCGACGGCGACCTTGACCGCGCCATCGAGGATAACGCTGCCTTCAAAGCCAACGAGGCTCTGCTCAGGAGCGTTCCTGGAGTCAGCAGAGTCCTCTCTCGCACACTCCTGGCCGAGTTGCCAGAGCTTGGAACCATCTCCCACAGGCGTCTGTGTGCCCTGGTGGGAGTCGCCCCCTTCAACCGCGACTCCGGACGGGGGCGTGGCAAGCGGGAGGTGTGGGGAGGGAGGGCTCCAGTGAGGGCTCCAGTGAGGGCCACCCTCTACATGGCGGCGCTTGTCGCCACCCGCCACAACCCCCACATCAAAGAGTTCTACGGGCGCCTCCTCGACGCGGGCAAGCCCAAGAAGGTTGCGTTGGTGGCGTGCATGAGGAAGCTGCTCTCGATCCCAGGCGCCTTGATGAGGGATGGTGCTATTTGGAGATGTCCTCATGCCCTGACTCCTTGACTTTTAAGACGGTTGCTCTCGTTGCCGAAACGGGGAGGCCGTCCAGCCTCCCCGAAGTTCCTTTCTATCTCAGGCAGTTTCCCCGGCCAGCGCGGCGTTCTCGTCAGCCGTCACGGCTTCCTCCAGCTTGCCGCCCTTCCAGCTACGGAACAAGGAGAAGGCGCAGTATGCCAGGACCACGCCCGCAATTTCCAGGGGGAAGTGGAAGAGCAGGTCGATCCTCAGCAGCCCGCCCAGGTCGAGGCCGTTGGATGCGTGCATGTTCAGGTGCGGCCACCAGGAGACCATCAGATAGCCTATGGAGAAGTACATGGCCCACGCCCGCGCCTTCGAGTCAGGCGATACCTGCTTCAGCAAAGGCAGCCCGAACACCAGAAACGACACCCCGAGGCCAAGCAAGATGACGTCACTGACGCCGAGAAAGATGAACAGCGCCATCTGCGCGGTCGTTGGATCCACCCCGATGTCCGCAGGGGGGAAGAGGATCGGCCCCACGAAGAAGGCCGGAACCGCCACCGCCGCCGTCAACAACGCCACTTTGGTCTTCATCTTCATGTCTTTCTCCTTTGCTCGAAGTTTGCTTTCGTCTTGCCCTCTGACCACACCTACCCCTGTACTTTGTCAGCCTGCCTGCCCCTTTCTGTCGTGTGTGGATAGGGATAATCCGCCCGGTAGCCGAGCAGCCTCCCGATGGGAGCCAGCGCCCCGAACACCATCTTCTGTACGAACCGGGGCGGGCTGACCAGACGGAATTCATCAGCGTATTCGGTCATCAACATCGCCGTTTGCAGGAGGTTGGGCACTCCCTTCTCGTTGGTCTTCCCGTCACGGGCGAGGCCCCACATGGCCTCGAAGAAAGCCTCGGTTCGAAGGGCTGGTCGCGTCTGCCAGTTGACCCGTACTCCGGCTTCCCCTGCCGACATCTCGTGCGGTGTTCCCGGCTGGATGGTGATGATCTCACCCGTCCCGAGATGGCGTTCCCTGCCGTCAACCAGGACGCGGAGCGTGCCTGAGAGCACCTCGAAGCGCTCCTCCTGGCCGGGGTGGTAATGGGTCGGGGGCTGGAACGGGGTCGGCTTCGTATAGACAGATTCGACCTCCAGAAGCTCCCCGCCGCTCTCTTTCGTGGTCGTGCGGAAGATCAGGTTCTGCCCGCTGATGGGGTTCTCGATCACGTCGCCAGCCCTAGCCATTACTGTCTCCATCCCGCCGCATCGTGGGGTTTACCATCTCGATGCCGTACCTGGAATAGATATCCCGGAGATCGTCGGTGTCTTCGCCTTCGCCGATCTCTTCCAGAAGCCGCTCGCGGGTTCCACCTGGCGTGAGGAGATCCAGGACTCTGGCGGGCGCCGTTCCCGTGTTGGTGTAGGCGTGGACGGTTCCCCTGGGAACGTAGACCAGAGATCCCGAACCCGCAAGAACCGTCTCTTCGTCGACGTGGAATTCGATCTCACCCTCAACCACGTAGAAGCACTCGTCCTCACGATGGTGGATGTGCGGGGTGGCTCCCCCGCCAGGCTGAACAGCCTCCTCGAAAAGCGAATAAGCCCCGCCGGTCTGCCCGGCTGTCACCTTGTAGGTGACGGGGCCATCCGGCGCCCGTATCGTCAGGCCCTCGTCCCGCTTCAAATATGTGATTCCGTGCGCCTTCATCTCCATATCGGCCTCCTTTCGCTAATAACGTCTGCCTGGGGCGTGTCTCCCGCCCTGTACATGAAGTTTGCCTACCTGGGCTTCGGAGGACCATCCACACCACACCCACGCTACTCCCACACTCCAGGAACCTGAGAAAAGTTCAGTCAGGGGATACGTCAGTGACCCAGCCTCGCTAAAATCGGGCATTATGTCTGTGGAAGAAAACGAGATCCGGGACGGTACACGACATGGGTGACGTGGACGCGGAGCGCGACGGCACGTTCGGGGGGAAGCTGCGAGATCTGAGGGAGGCTGCTGGCCTGACCCAGGAAGAACTTGCAGCGGAGGCTGGCATGACTGCCAAGGGCGTGAGCGCCATCGAGCGTGGCGAGAGGAAACGCCCGTATCCCCACACAGTCCGTTCCCTGGCCGACGCCCTGAACCTCTCCGAAGCGGAGCGGGCCAGCCTGTTCTCAGCCATTCCGAAGCTCGGCGCCAAAGCTGATGCATCCATAGAAACACCGCCGGATACGCCTGTATCTGATCCTACCCAGACTGCCGCCCCGGAATCGCACATTCCGACCCCGTTCACCTCCCTGCTCGGACGGGAGCGGGAGCTGGGGGAGATAGCCTCCCTGTTGCGAGGCTCGCACCTGCTCACCCTCACGGGGGCTGGCGGCGTGGGCAAGACACGCCTCGCCACGGAGACCGCGCTCAGGGCCAACGGGCTCTTTCCAGGGGGCGTGGTGTACGTCGGCCTGGCTTCCCTGGGCGACGCGGCGCTCGTCATCCCGACCATCGCCCGGTCGCTTGGGTCGAAGGAGGTGGAGGATCACAACGCGGTGAGTAATTTGCTGCGTGGCAGGGAGGCGCTCCTGATCCCGGACAACTTCGAGCACGTTCTCGGGGCAGCCCCTGAGGTGGCGGCCATCATCGAGGGCTGCCCAGATCTCACGGTGCTCGTTACAAGCCGCGCCCCGCTGCGCGTTCGCGGCGAACAGGAATACCCGGTGCAGCCGCTGGCGCTCCCCGCCTCCACGCGGAATCCATCACCCGGAGAGGTTGCGAAATCCCCGTCCGGCGGGCTGTTCGCGGAGCGCGCAAAGGCGGCTTCACCATCTTTCGAGGTGACTGATGGCAACGCGGGGGCTGTCGCGTCCATCTGCTGGCGGCTGGATGGAATACCGCTGGCGCTGGAGCTTGCGGCGGCGAGGGTGAGGTTCCTGGACCCGGATTCGCTTCTCGACAGGTTGGATCGGGCGCTCTCAAGTGGATGGGCGCGGGATCTCCCCGAGCGGCAGCGCATCATGCGGGCGGCCCTGGACTGGAGCCACGACCTCCTCGCCGAACCGGAGAAGATATTGTTCCGGCGGCTATCCGTATTCGCAGGGGGCTTCACGCTGGAGGCTGCGGAGACCGTTGGGGCGGATGGAGATCTCGCGTCCGATGATATTCTCTGGAACCTCGGTGTCCTGGTCGAGCAATCGCTGGTGATGATGGAGACAGATGCCGACGGCTCCCGTTACCGCACCCTCGAACCGGTGAGACAGTACGCCGGGGAGAAACTGGAAGAGAGCGGGGAAGAACAGCGGGTGCGCGGGCGGCACGCAGGATACTTTCTAGACCTTCTGGAAGAGGCGGGATCCGGACTGAAAGGGCCAGAACAGGGACGCTGGGTATGCCG
>JACDAR010000028.1 GCA_013695335.1 Rubrobacter sp. | reverse complement strand
GCCCACTTCACCGCCCCGCCGTTCCAGTTCCAGGAGCAGGACAGGGGGGCCAGGCCCATCGTCAAGAGCTTCGACCAATTCGGGCGGCACAACCTGATCAGCATCTGGGTCCTCCAGGACTTCCACGACGCCAACCAGGAGGCCATGCAGGCGCTCTGGAGCAACTTCCAGAAGGCTACGAAGCTCATCAACGACAACCCGAAGAAAGCCGGAAAAATTCTGGCGAAGGTCTCGCAAATAGATCCTGCGGAAGAGACCAGATACCTCACGGAGAAAAACGTCTACTTCGGCGCCGCCCCACACGGCTTCATCTCGTTCGCCGAGTTCATGAAGAGAGCGGACCTGATCCAGCAGGTGCCAGGCTCGTGGGAGGATCTCGTCTACGACAACCTGAAGAACACGGATGGAAGCTAGGGATCGGCTGGCGGATGACGCTTGCCTGTCACATTGACTATAAAGCGCCGGGGCTTTGGGACCCCGGCGCTCTCCATCGGATTTTGTCCAGGGTTATCCTCCCAGGAGACCTTTTTGCTTCAGGTAGTTCTTCGCGACGACCTCTGGGTCGGCCTTGTCCACCTCGACGCGCTTGTTCATCTTCTTGAGGTCTTCCGTAGTCAGGGTCGCGGAGAGCTCGTTCAGCGCTTTTTCGATCTTCCCCGAGTTATCCTGCTTGCGGATAATCGGGATGATGTTCTGCGCCGGGCTCAGTTCCTTATCGTCGGGAAGCACGATCCAACCCCGCGCGTCGATGATGCCCTGGCTCGTGAAGAAGCGTCCGACATCTATGTCGCCGTTGGCAAGGGTCTCGATGGTAAGGGGGCCGCCAGCGTCCAGGGGCTTGAACTCGGAGAACTCGACACCGTACACCTTCTTGAGACCGGGCAGGCCGTCTGGGCGGGTCTCCATCTCGGGGGGACCGCCCACTACTAGCTTGTCGGCCACCCCGGCCAGATCCGAGGTGTTCTTGAGATCGTACTTCTTGGCTGTCTCGGGCGTGACCACGAGGGCATCCTTATCCTGGGCGTCTGATGCTTCGAGGGCGACGAGGCTACTTGGGAGCGCGCCTTCGAGCGCCTTCGTGGTCTCCTCAGGGCTCGTCTCATCCGACTCTTTGTCGAGATAGGCGAGCAAGGCGCCATTGTACTCAGGGACGAGCGTAATCTCCCCGCTCTTCAAAGCGGGAAAAAGCACATCGCGCGTACCGATGTTGAGACGGCGTTCGACCTTGAGACCCTGATCTTCGAGCACTTCGGCGTACATATTGCCAAGGATCAACTGCTCAGGGAAGTTCGCGGAGCCGACGACTATGCCACCGCCGCCACCACCGCCCTGCTGCAACGCATCTTCACCACCGCCACAACCAGCCGCGACCATGAGGATTGCGACTACCCCCACCGCCAACACCAGACATCTCTCTCTAAACTTCATTCCTTGCTCCTTCCGGTAGACATCTACTCGCCCAACCTAACCTGTCGAGCCTTCCAGCTTCGCCTCCATGGACGCCTCCTCGCTCTCGGCCTGCAAGCCGTTGGAGACCACGGCCTTCTGCAGCCGCGAGAGCCCGAACTCCGTCAACAAAGAGAGGGCGGCGACCAGGATCGCACCGGCGAGAACCTGCGTGAGATCCTGCTGCGCGAGCCCGTCTATGATGTAGCGGCCGAGGCCGCCAAGGCTGACGACCGCGGCGAACGTCGCAGTGGCCACGATCTGCACAGCAGCGATCCTGATGCCGGCCATGATGAGCGGCATGGCGACCGGTATCTCCACGCGCCATATGACCTGCCATGCAGTCATGCCCATGCCCTCGGCCGAGTCCCGCACGTCCCGGTCCACGGCGCGGAATCCCGCGTAAGTGTTCGTTATCATCGAGGGAACCGCCAGCACCACGAGCGCCACGAGCACGGGCACCAGCCCGATCCCGGCGACCAGGAAGGTCAGCAGTATCACCCCGAACGTGGGGACAGCGCGGGCGGCGTTGGAGAGGTTGATCGCAAGGATCCCCCCGCGCCCCGTGTGACCGATCAGGATGCCGACGGGCTGCGCGATAACAACCGAGATGACGGTCGCCAGCACCGAGTACCAGATGTGCTCCAGAACGCGTGCCGGGATGCCGCTGGAACCCTGCCAGTTAACGGGGTCCGCGAACCACGCAATCAGGTCGGTTATGACCTCGATCATGCTAGCCCGGATTCCTCTGCCAGGGGGTAAGGACGTACTGCACACCAAGCAATCCAAGGTCCGCGGCCACCGCCAGCGCCACGGAGAGCACGAGACCAACTATCAGGGGGGTCGGGAACTGGCGTAGAAAACCATCCATAAACAGGTTGCCAAGCCCGCCCTGCCCGATCAGGGCCGTAATCGCCACGTACGCGATGGTGTTGACCGTCGCGATACGCAACCCGGCCACGATGACGGGAACAGCCAATGGCAACTCGATGCGGAATAGCTGGCGCGTGCGCGTGTATCCCATCGCCTCAGCAGCCTCCCTGACGTGGCTCGGCACGCCTTTCAATCCCTCCACGGTGTTGCGCAGCAATATGAGCAGCGTGTACAGCGTCAGGGGGACGATGGCCGTCGCCTTGGACAGGCCGGTGAACGGGATCATGATCACGAACAAAGCCAGCGTCGGGATCGAGAACAAGATCCCAGCCACACCGAGAAGCGGCGAATACAGCCTGGGCCAGCGAATAGAAGCCAGCGCCATCGGAAACGCCATCAGGAAACCAAGCCCCACCGGGACAACGGTCAGAATGATGTGTTCAGCGAGCTGCGCCCAGATTTCTCCAAGGTTGCCCATGACCCACGACCAGTCGAAGAAGCTCTGTGCCATCGACTACTTCAGCTCCCCGGTCAAGGTATTGTGCGTCACGACGCCCTCGTAGCGGCCATCGCCGTCCACCCTGACGGCCACGTTCAGGGGCGACTCGACCATCACGTCCAGCGCCGCCCGCAACGACTCGTCCTCGGTCACGAACGCCTCGAACGGCTGAACCTCAGCCCCGCCCACGGTCTGCTGCCCGTCGAGTTCATTGATAAAAACCCATCCCTCGACCTGGTTCTCAGCATCGGTGACGATCACCCAGTCCGTGCCGGATTCGCGCGCTGCTTCCCTGGCGTGGTCGGACGAATCATTCCTCGATACCAGCGGCCCGGTTTCGTGTTCGACTGCGGAGACGGGGATGAGGGCCAGCCGCTTCAGGTTGCGCTCGGCCCCGAGGAAGTCCACCACGAAGTCGTTGGCAGGCTCGGCGAGGAGGTCCGTCGGGGTGGAGTACTGTTCCAGTATGCCACCGACGTTGAAGATGGCTACACGGTCGCCCATCTTCATTGCCTCGTCAATGTCGTGGGTGACGAAGATGATGGTCTTCTTCAGCTCCCGCTGCAGGCGCAGGAACTCTTCCTGAAGCAAGTCCCTCACTATCGGGTCCACGGCCCCGAAAGGCTCGTCCATGAGCATTATCGGGGGGTCCGCCGCGAGCGCCCGCGCCACCCCGACGCGTTGCTGCTGGCCGCCTGAGAGCTGGCGCGGGTAGCGGTTCGCCACCTCCTGCGACAGCCCAACCGTGTCGATAAGTTCTTCCACCCTCTCGCGGGTGCGGTCTTTGTCCCAGCCGATCAGGCTCGGAACCGTGGCGACGTTGTCGGCGATGGTGAGGTGAGGGAAGAGGCCGACCTGCTGTATGACGTAGCCCATGTCGCGCCGCAGCCTGGGGGCCGGCACGCTCGCGGCGTCCTCTCCGTTCACGGTTATACGCCCATCGGTCGGTTCGATCATGCGGTTGACCATGCGTAGGGCCGTGGTCTTGCCGCACCCGCTCGGACCGACAAGGACCACCAGCTCGCCCTCGGGGACCTCGAAGCTGACTTCGTCGGCGGCGACGGTCCCATCGGCGTATCGTTTGGTGACGGACTCGAAGGTGATCATCGCACGCTCTCCGTTCTCCGATTACGCTGCTCGAATGTCTGTCCGAATTCGCCCCGCTCCAGCATCCCGGCGAGCCGCGTCAGATCAGGGCCGGGCGGCCTATCCTCGTCATACGGTTCGACGGCCTCCATCAGCCGGTCTGAGATCTCCTTGAGGCCGTCCGGTATTCCATTGCCCCGCAACGACCACGCCTGCCGCGCCACGAGAAGTTCGCACGCCAGCACGTCCCGCGTCAACGTCTCCACCCGCCGCAGTTTCTCAGCCGCCTCGAACGCGAAGGTCATGGCGTCCTCCTGGCCGAGGGATGAATCGGCGGAGCCGACCGAAGCTGGCGCTGCGAGGCGGCGCAGTTCGTTCAGCGTACCGACTACGCGCTTCTGAACCACGATCAGGCCGCACGAAGGACCGGGGTTCGGCGTGAGCTGGTCAGGCAGCCCGCTGTAGCGGCTGTCGAGCAGACGATGGATTCGCTGCCCCGCCAGCTCTGCGGCCCGGATCAGGGCGAGCGAGAGCGCATCGAAACCGGCGGCCAGTTCCAACTCGTGGAAGCCTCCGGTCGCCACGAAATCCCCATCCAAGAACGCTGGCGAATCGGTTACCGATCCGGCAGCCCGGTCGATATCTTCGGTGAACCTGGCGATGGCGCGTTCGAGGTGGGCGAGTACCTGCGGGGCGACCCGGTACGAGACAGGGGCCTGCACCCTGAACCTCTCGTCGGAGGAACCCCGCAGCGCGGCGCGCAGCCTGGAGAGCACGCCGAACAGGACTGGATCAGCGTGCAGCCGGTCTCCGCTTTCGCCGTAGATCCCAAGCGGGGCGCGCAGCGCGTCTATGGAGCAGGCAGCGCCAGCAAGCAGCTGTCGGGAGAGAACCTTCACGGCCCGCCGCCGCACTATGGCGAGCGCGATCGTCCCCGGGCATCCGGCGAGAAGCGCGATACCCTCCTTCGCCGCCGGTTCGTATGGTGAAACATCGCGCTCCGCAAGCGCGATGGCTGCGTCTTTGACGTTTCCGTCTGGTTCGAGAACGTATCCCACGCCGATGAAGGACTGGAAGGCGTGGGAGAGCGGAATCACCTCTCCGGCGCTTCCGACGCCGCCGCGTGGGATGGCGGGAATGAACCCGTCGTTGAGCCGGTCAACCAGGAACTGGCAGAGTTCCGGCGTAACCCCGGCGTAGCCGCTGGTCAGGTTGACCAGGCGCGCCGCCATCACGGCCCGTGCCTCGTCAGCCGGAAGATACGGCGGCGACCCGACGGCGCGACCGAGCAGCAGGTTTCGCTGGTGCCGCTTCAACTCCACCCCCCGCAAGGCTGTGTTTGCAAGGTATCCCATCCCGGTGTTCACGCCGTATACGCGCTGACCTCCCACCAGGGCGGCCACCATTTCTTCGTGGGAATGTCGAAGCTCTTCCAGCAGATCGGGATGCAACTCCACGGGCTGATGCTCGAATGCGACATCTTCTATCGTCTCGGGGGTCAGGTCGGTGGAATGGCGGAGCGAGATCATGCGCCACCATCCCTATTCCCGCCGTAGCCGGTCTCGACGACGGTCCCGAGCCCTGTTTCTTCGGCGCGGCGCAGAATCCGGTAAGCCAGCGCCACGTCCGTAGTCGCCAGCCCCCGGTGCCAGAAAAGTATCCTCTCATCCGGCCGCTCACGTCCCGGAGCATGCCCGGCAACGATGTCTCCAAGCTCGGCGTGGAGGGTCTCCTTCGTGAGTAGACCTTCATCCACGTGCCGTCTGAGCGCCCCGAACCGGCCAGCGCCAGCCTGCCCCCAGTCGTCCACCACCACCTTGTCCATCACGTCCGTCAGCGATATATCCACCGCGCTAATGGTCCCATACGGAACCACGAACGTCCCGGGCGTGACCCACTCCGTTTTCAGGAGGACCGCCGGTTCCATAAGGCGCGAGGCTTCGACCATGATGTCGGCGCCGACGAGCGCCTCCTCTGCGGTGGCTACCGCCTTCACGGGCTTGCCGAGGCGTTCCGTGAGATTTTTGGCGAACTCTTCACGAGATTCTGGGCGTTTGCTTGTCACCCGGATCTCTTCGAAGTCGAAGAGGTCGTCGAGCATGGTGACGTTCCACCACGCTGTGCCGCGCGCACCGACGTGACCGAGGATCTTGCTGTCGGGGCGGGCCAGGTACTTCGCGCCGAGCGCTGTGAGGGCGCCGGTGCGGGCGCTGGTGATCATGGTTCCGTCCACCACCCCGAGCGGCACTCCGGTCTCGGGGTCGAACAGGTTGACGAGCGCGACCTCACTAGGGAGGCCGAGCTGGTAGTTCTCGACGAAGTCGCCCACGATCTTTACGCCGCAGACGTTTTCGGTTCCGACGTAGCCCCGGAGGACGTTGAAGTGGCCTTTGCCACCGTTCGGGGGCATGAGATGCACCCTGGGTTCGAGCACCACATCGCCTTCGCCCTGCGCCCGTACCGCCGACTCGACGGCTTCCAGAATATCGTGGGGCGTCAGGCGCAGGCGATCCACGTCCAGATCCGAGACGAAGCGAAATCCTGCCCCGTTCATGAAATGCCGCCGGACACCAGGCTCCTAATCATCAGGGGATCATACCTCGTAGAGCTTCTCGTGGCCCCTCCACCGCACGCATTGCATGTCCTTGCAGCCCGACTCCGGGCGGGTGTCCGGCGATGGTGAGCAACCGGAAGCATGGAGCTTACCAGAAAACACACCGATTTCACCAGATATCTCGTATTTCAGGACAGGGATACGGAGGTCCGATCTGCTTTTCCCGTGAACAGAATCGTGCGGCCCCCCAATAACGAGGACCGCACGATTTGTCGGAACGAAGCCGGGGGTTAGCTGTGGATGGCTCCCGCGCCCCTCCACCAGCGTTCGAGGGTTTCGCGGCGGGGGGCTACATGGGCTTCGGGCGTGCCGATGCCCTCAAGGAAGGAGATGGCGTCCTCGCAGAGCGCCGCGCCATGTCCGTTGTGCTGCTTCCAGACGTTCTCTTTCTCGCCTGGATCGCTCTTCAGGTCGTAGAGTTCCGGCTCGTCGTCCGGGCCGCCGAGGATGAGGGAGCGGTCCTGGGTGGTGACGCTGATCGGCATGTAGGAGGAGATGCCGCGCGGACGGGAATCTACGGCGGTGGTGATCTCACCCTCAGCCATGTACAGCGGCCAGGAGCTTATGACGAAGGGCCTGTGATCCTCCCTCTCACCCTTGAGGACACCGCCGAAGGATTCGCCTTGCATCGTGGTCGGCAGCCCGCCGAGCCCGACCATATCCAGTACCGTCGGCGCTATGTCGGCGGCTGTGGTCAGGGCCTGGCTGCGGCCCGGTGTGAGGCCGGGGCCGCGTACGATCATCGGCACGTTGGTCAGCTCGCGGTAAAGCGGCGAACGCTCGACCGTGAGCAGCCAGGACTCGGCCAGCCAGTCAGGGAGCAGCGAATCCTCGGAGATGGAGGCTTCCGGATCATGGACCCACTCGGCCTTGCCGAAGTAGCCGTGCTCCCCGAAGTAGAAGCCGTGGTCCGAGGTGAAGAAGACCACGGTGTTGTCGCTGAGGTTCAGGGCGTCGAGCTTGGCGAGGAGGCGCCCGATCCAGAAGTCCACCATGGAGACTTCGCCGCAGTATGTGTCGTGGCCGAGCTTCACGTCGTCTTTTGTGAGTCCAGCCCGCTCATAGTCGCCATACGCAGGGTAGATCTGCTCCCCGTTGTAGCCCTCGCGGTATTTCTGCGTGTAGTACTCGGGGGCGTCCCACGGCTCGTGCGGGTCCCAGGTGTCCACGTAGAGGAAGAACTGCTCGTCGTGATGACGCTCCAGCCAGCGCTCGGCCTGCGTCACGGTGCGGGCAACCATCCGGTCCTCTTCGCTCCTCCACGTCATGCGGGCGTCTGCCCTTTCGTGGGGACGGGTGTCGTCACCCTGTCCGCGCACCCAGATGAAGTCGTCGAAACCGCGGTCGTAGCCGAAGCCGTCACGCACGTAGAAAGGAGTGTCCACCACGCCCATCGTGTGGTATCCAGCCTTGGAGAGAAGCTCGGGAAGCGTCATCAGATGCCTCGGGAGCGGCTCCCAGCCCATGTGCGAGTAGGAGAAGGTGCCGGTCAGGAAGTCGGCGCGGGCTGGCATGGTTGGGAACGAGGAGATGATGTGCTGGTCGAAGACTACGGATGAGTTGGCGAAAGCGTCCAGGTGTGGAGTTTGGATCCAGGGGTTCCCATATGCCCCCATGTGATCCCGCCTGAAAGTATCAGCCACCACCACAACCACATTGGGACGATCCACCGCCGTCCCCTCCCCAGCTATTCCCTTCATCTTTCCTCCATTCCACACTAAATCTATATTGTCTACTATTTTTATTGACAATCCGGGACTTTAAAGGCTGTTGTTGGGCAAGTCAAGGGTCTTCGCGGAATTGTTATCGAATTGTTATCGAATTGTTATCTTTGGCTGGTCGCGCCGGGCCAGGAAGACGGCTCCGGAACGTCCAGACTTCGGGTTTCGGCGAGATCCTTGACATCCACCTCCGCTGGGCTGTAACGTTCATTATCTTCATAAATCATGTAGACAAATTAGAGATTGGGGGAGGTGCGGTAGATGAGGAGTTTTCTGGTGCTGGCCGTGGTGGGTTTGGTCGCCCAGCTCGTTGACGGTTCTCTGGGGATGGCTTACGGGGTGACTTCCCAGAGCCTGCTCCTGGCTGTGGGGATAGCACCCGCGCTCGCGTCAACGTCAGTACACATAGCCGAAGTTGGAACCACCGCCGCATCCGGGGTGTCGCACTGGCGCTTCGGCAACGTGGACTGGGACAAGGTCACCTGGCTGGCAATCCCAGGGGCCATAGGTGCGTTCTTCGGGGCCGTGGTGCTGGCTTCCGTGCTCACGGCTGAGGCAGCCGAGCCGCTCGTTGCCATCTTCCTGTTCAGCCTCGGCGTCTTCATCCTGGCGCGTTTCTCGTTCCGCAGGCACGAACAGCCTGTCAGGGAGAGGCCGGTGTCCAGGGCATTACTCGCGCCGCTTGGGCTGGTGGCCGGTTTCCTGGATGCGGCTGGCGGCGGTGGATGGGGGCCAATCTCCACGCCAACCCTGCTCTCTTCGGGCAGGATGCAGCCGAGGAAGATAGTCGGCACCGTGGACACCAGCGAGTTCCTGGTGGCCCTGGCCGCCAGCATCGGGTTCCTCCTCACCCTGAGCTTCGCGGATATTCCTTGGCAGGTGGTCGGGGCGCTGCTCGTCGGCGGTGTCATCGCGGCTCCTGTGGCCGCCTACGTAGTCCGCATCCTGCCAGCCCGCATCCTGGGTACAGCCGTCGGCGGCATCATCCTGCTCACCAACGCCAAGACCTTCTTCGAGGCTGTTGGCGTTGCCGGCGCGTTCGCGGTTCTCCTGTACATCGTGATCCTGGTGGTCTGGGCTGCGGCGCTCGGGTTCTCGATAGTGGTGAACCGCCAGGAAGAGAAAGTATCGGGCACGGCGTCGAGAAGCCATCCCATCTAGAATCCGTCAGTAGGCGAAGATAAAAGAAGTACGTGTCGAAAGGCGCGGTGGCCTCGTGGTCACCGCGCTACTTTTCTACGCTTCGAGCTTCAGGAAGAGCCAGACGATCTCCCCGCCCCAGGCGCTGGAGAATTCCCTTTCCTCTCCCGCGATGCTGAAACCGCACTTCTCCAGCACGCGCAGGGAGGCTGTGTTGTGACTTGCGACGTGGGCGTACAGCGGGCGACTCTCGATGATTGGCAGAAACTCCGAGAGCGCCCTCGTGGCGATGCCCCCGCCCCAGAATTCCCTGCCGAGCCAGTATCCCACCTCCCGTTCGCCTGACTGCTCGAAACTCAGGAGGCTGCCAGCGACGCGCCCATCGAAGAGAATTGTCTTCTTCACCACGGTTTCGTCTTCCAGAATTCTGGCCCAATGCGCCATGAACGCATCCCTTTCCCTGGGCGGGAAGGCAGCCATGCGGGTTGCTTCGGGGTCGAGCTGGTGTTCGAAGAAAACGGGGAGGTCTTCTTCCGCCACGTCCCGCAGCAGGACGCGGCCTTCGCCGCCTAGTGCCGTACCCAGGCTTCCGGGTCTTCGGTCAGGAGGTGGATAGAGGAGGGAAGCTCGCCGCTCGCGAGGTCGGCCAGGCTGACGGATTCGAGGACCGCGCGGAGGTTGGCGCGGACGGCGATCCAGACTTCCCGAAGCGGCAGGGCCGCGCCTGTGTACTCCACGGACTCCGGCCCCTCGCCCCTAACGTTCGCCAGTGGACCCTCGACTATCCTGATGATCTCGGCCAGGCTCACCTCTTCCGGGGGGCGGGCCAGCCAGTATCCCCCACCGGCCCCGCGCTGGGTGCGGACGATGCCTGCGTGCTTGAGTTCCAGCAGGATGTTCTCCAGAAACTTCAGCGGGATGTTCTGCGCCTCCGAGATACGCAGCCCCTTCAGCGGCTTCGCGTCTTCGGCCAGCGCCAGCTCCAGCGCCGCCCGCAGCGCATAGTCCGCTTTAGCCGATACCTGCAAAGCGCCCCTCCTCCTGAAATTCGGCTTCTATCGCTGCGATGTCCCCTTGTCTTTGTTCTGCCTGGCGCTTCTGCGGGTCGGCATGTATACGAACCAGTAAGATCCGAAAAGTATGATGGCGAACAACACCAGCGCCAGTACGAACTGCACTACCTCCGAGACCAATTCGCCTCCTCTCCTGATCGTCACGACCGCCGGATCTTACAACCCTCGGATAAGCCCGGACCTCATTCCAATACCATTCTACGATAGCCGGGCCGTCCTCGCCTCACGCGTTTGGATCCCCCCCGTTCAGCCCCGCCAGTTTCACCCATCTTTCGGACTTTCCCGCATGGGCCGCACCACGTACTCGACGTGACCGCGCGGGCTGCGCTCGGCCTCAGCCCGCAGCTCCCGCACGCGCCACTCGGCCTGCTCGCGGGTGGGGTAGCGCGCGACCTCCCACCTCCCGAAAAGCGTAGCAGCCATCACGCTAAAACCGTCGTCTTCCATAGTTCCCCCGCAAGCCCCGTGTTGCCCGGCGTCTCGGACGAATGCTAACATCGTTGCACCATATCTCTAGGGAAAGAGAAGGAGGAACACTTTGAGAGGTCTCACCGCCGACTATCAGCTAACCTTGCCAGCCATACTCCGGCGCGCAGAGTCGCACTTCGGGTACCGCGAGATCGTCACGCGCCTGCCGGACAAGAGCTTCCACCGCTACACGTACGCCGACATGGTCCGTCGCACCAAGAAGCTCGCCGTCGCGCTAGGGGGTCTCGGGCTGGAGAAGAGCGACAGGGTCGCCACCCTGGCCTGGAACTCGTACCAGCACCTCGAAGCGTACTTCGGGATACCGTGTTCCGGGGTGGTTCTACACACCATCAACCCGCGTTTGAGCCCGGACGACCTCGCATACATCTTCGATCACGCGGAAGACAAGATCCTCCTCATAGACGAGACCATGCTCCAGCTTCTCGACAGCTTCAAGGACGAGGTGAACCTGGAGCACATCTTCGTCATCTCCTCAGATGGCTCGGTCCCAGACTCCGCCCCAGACGGCCTGGAGAGCTACGAGGACCTCCTCGAAAGCGCCGACGAAAGCGAGTTCGAGTACCCTGATTTCGACGAGAACGACGCTGCGGCCATGTGCTACACATCGGGGACCACTGGCCGCCCCAAGGGCGTGACGTACTCCCACCGGTGCATCTGCCTGCATTCCATGGCGGCGGCGACGCCTGACATGCTCGGCCTGCGCGAGCGCGACACGGTAATGCCGGTCGTCCCCATGTTCCACGTCAACGCCTGGGGCCTGCCTTTCACGGCAGCCATGACAGGCGCCAGGCAGGTAATGCCTGGTCCGCACCTCGATCCTGAGAGTTTGCTGGAGAACCTGGCGCAGGAGCGAGTCACCGTCACGGCCGGGGTTCCTACCATCTTCTTCGGCATCCTGAGGAAGCTCGACGAGGACCCTGATGCTTATGATCTCTCGAACCTTCACGACATGATCATCGGCGGCTCAGCAGCGCCAGAGTCCATGATCCGGGCCTTCAAAGAGCGCCACGACCTGAACGTCCTCCACGCCTGGGGCATGACAGAGACCACGCCGCTCGGCACCGTCTGCAACCTGACGAGCGAGAAGGAAGAGCTCTCAGAGGACGAGAAGTACCAAGTCAGGGCGACACAGGGCGTCCCCGGCCCGTTCATCGAGGTCAGGGCGCGGGGCGACGAAGGATTCGCGGCCTGGGACGGCGAGAGCATGGGCGAACTCGAAGTACGGGGGCCGTGGGTCACCGGCGCGTACTACAAGGACGAAGACCCTGACAAGTTCACCGACGATGGCTGGTTCAAGACGGGCGACATCGCCAGCATCAGCCCTGGTGGCTACGTGGAGATACAGGATCGCACCAAGGACCTCATCAAGAGCGGGGGAGAGTGGATCTCATCCGTAACCCTGGAGAACGATCTTATGGCCCACGACGCGGTCGCGGAGGCAGCAGTCATAGCCATCCCGAGCGAGAAGTGGCAGGAGCGGCCCCTCGGGGTCGTGGTCCTCGAAGACGGCAAGGACGTGACGGAAGAAGATCTCATGTCCCACCTCGCCGAGAAACATCCGAAGTGGTCACTCCCCGACGCCATAGAATTCGTGGATGAGATCCCACGCACCGCCGCTGGCAAGTTCCTGAAACGTGCCCTGCGCGAGCAGTTCAAAGACTACACGCCAACTGCATGAAGGTAGTCGGGGCAGGCTTCGGCCGAACTGGCACCATGTCGCTGAAGGCCGCCCTCGAGACCCTGGGCTTCGGCCCCTGCTACCACATGACCGAGGTATTCGCGCACCCCGAACACGCTGACTTCTGGCTGGCCGCGTGGCGCGGGGAGCCTGCGGACTGGGACGGGGTCCTCGGAAACTACGAGGCGACGCTCGACTGGCCCGCATGCACGTTCTACGAGGAGATAATGCAGCGTCATCCTGACGCGAAGGTGATCCTGACAGTCCGCGACCCGGAGCGCTGGTACGAGAGCGTGCGGACCACCGTCTACACGCTGAGCATGATGGTCATACGCTCCCCCACCACCCGCGCCGTATTCCGCATCATCAGCCTCCTCACCTTCGGCGGGTCGTCCACGGGCCGGGATGTGTTGGTGGATGAGATCATCTGGCGCGGCACCTTCGACGACCGCTTCGAAGACAAGGCCCACGCCATCGAAGTCTTCGAGCTCCACAACGAGGAGGTCAAGCGCAAAGTCCCTTCCGAAAAACTGCTCGTCTACGAGATAAAAGAGGGCTGGGGGCCGCTGTGCGAGTTCCTCGGCGTCGAGGAGCCGGACGAGCCATTCCCACACCTCAACGATGCGGCGGAGATGCGCCGCAACCTCGGTCGCCTCCGCACGATAGCCCTGGCCCCGTACGCCCTCCTCGCGTTCCTTGCCATACTTGGGTTCGTGCTTTTCCGCTGGCGCGCCAGACGATAATCCCACTCGAAACAGGAGAATGATGCCATCAACCGAGATCACCGTCCAGATAAACGTGCCAGCCACCATGCGCGATGGCGTGACACTGATGGCAAACGTCTACCGTCCTGCTGACGATGGTGAATATCCGGTGCTCCTGACCCGGCTTCCATACGGCAAGGACCAGCCCAGAGATCCCACGTACTTCGATCCGATAAAGGCGGCCCGTCACGGCTACATAGTCGTGGTGCAGGACGTGCGCGGACGCTTTGCTTCGGAAGGCGAGTTCGGCACCTTCCCGCAGGAGATCGAGGACGGCTACGACTCCGTGGAATGGGCGGCGAAGCTACCCGGTTCGGACGGAATGGTTGGAATGTGGGGCCTCTCGTACTTCGGGAAGACACAGTGGCACGCGGCCACCGAACGCCCATCATCCCTGAAAAGCATGGCCCCTGGCCAGACGTGGGGCAATCACCTCAACGGCGCGAGCCTGCGCGGTGGCGCCCAGGAGCTCGGCCTCGTCCACTTCTGGGCGCAGGGCGCTATCGGGCCGGGTGAGATCCTACGCCGGCACGCGAAAGATCCGGAGAAGTTGAACGAGAAGCTCACGCAGGCATTCGGGATCATCGATGAACTTCTGGCTGGCGACGGCTACGACGCGCTCCCGCTCTCGAACCTCCACGACCCGGACAACCTGTCCTTGGCCCTCGGCCTGGGACGTGGCCTGGAAGATTCCATCTGGAACGTCGTGAACATAGAGGGGAAATACGACCGGATCGAAGTGCCAACCTTCCACATCGGGGGCTGGTACGACTGCTTCATCGGCGAAACCCTGCGCCAGTACGAGGCGATGAAGGCACAGGCTGCGGAGACCGCCACACGCCCGCCGCGCCTGCTCATCGGCCCGTGGACCCACGGAGCTTTCGAGGGCACAACCTGCGGGGATCTCGACTTCGGTATGATGAGCGCCGGTAGCTTCGTGAACGCCGATGGAAGCCTCACAGACCGCCATCTCCGCTGGTTCGACGCGACGCTGAAGGGCGACGAATCCACCCTGGCAGATCGTCCGCCGGTCGAGGTTTTCGTGATGGGCGAGAACCGCTGGCGCGGTTACGAGGAGTGGCCCGTACCCGGCTCACGCGAGGAAGTCTGGCATCTTCACAGCGAAGGCGTACTCTCCCGCGAGGATCCCGGTTCATATCCACCAGACGAGTACGACTATGATCCCCGGGATCCCGCGCCGACCGTCGGGGGATCTAGCCTGCTCCCCCCAATTCACGGCTCCGGCCCGCGGGATCAGCGGGAGATCGAAAGCCGCCCCGACGTTCTCGTTTTCACCAGCGACGCGCTACAGGAAGACTACACGGTACTTGGCGCCGTCCACGCCACGCTCTTCGCGGCCTCATCCGCACCAGATACGGACTTCATAGTCCGACTCACGGACGTATATCCCGACGGACGATCCATAGTCGTCGCCGACGGCATCATCCGGACCAGCGCCCGCGAGAGCTATCCGTCGCCCGGCGTCATCACCCCGACAGGGCCGAGCCCCATCGAACCAGGAGAGGTATACGAATTTTCAGTGGATATGTGGGCCACGGGCATCACCTTCCTCGCGGGGCATCGCATCAGGGTGGACGTCACGTCCAGCTCCTTCCCCCGCTGGGACCGCAACCCGAACACCGGCGAGGGCAGCATGAACGCCGCAAACACAGAAGTGGCGCACCAGACTATCTTCCACGATGCCGAACACCCGAGCCACGTCACGCTCACGGTCGTGGACAAATAGACATGCTGCACTGAATTACACCTCTGGCAACAGACAACTAGCGTTCTCGGAGATGGGCACAGCCATCCGGGCACGCTGATTTTCTGACCCCGTCCTGCTAACGCAATGCCGCTGGTGATAGCGTGAAGTATGATGTTCGGCCATGAAAGGACTCACCGGAACAGGGAAGCTTTTCTGATGGAGATCGAAGGCCGCATTTTCCTGGTCACGGGCGGCGGCTCCGGCCTGGGAGCGGCCACGGCGCGGATGCTCGTGGAGGCTGGCGCGAGCGTCGTCGTTGCCGACCTTCATGGCGAGCCAGGGAAGAACATCTGGTTCATCGAAACCGATGTCACGGATGAGAAGCACGTAAAGTCCGCCGTGGACGTCGCCTCGGACGTGTTCGGCGCGTTGCACGGGGTCGTCAACTGCGCTGGCGTCGCCATCGCGGAGAAGGTGCTCGGCAAAGAAGGACCGCACGACCTCGAATCTTTCGCGCGGGTGGTTCAGATCAACCTGGTCGGAACTTTCAACGTCGTGCGGCTCGCGGCTGAAGCTATGCGGGAGAACGAGCCTGGGGAGGACGGAGAGTGCGGCGTGATCGTGAACACCGCATCGGTGGCGGCTTTCGACGGTCAGATCGGGCAGGCAGCATATTCCGCGTCCAAGGGTGGCGTTGCCGCCATGACGCTACCGCTGGCCCGTGAACTTTCCCGGTTGGGCATCAGGGTCGCGGCCATCGCCCCTGGCCTCTTCGACACCCCGATGATGGCCGGCCTCCCCGAAGAGGCCCGTGAGTCTTTGGGCAAGCAGGTTCCCTTCCCTTCCCGCCTCGGCAACCCTGACGAATACGCGGCGATGGTGCGGCAGATCATCGAGAACCGGATGCTCAACGGCGAGGTCATACGACTCGACGGCGCAATTCGGATGACGCCCCGCTAGCGGACCCGCGGGCCATAACCAGCACCGCCAACGCAACGGCGAACGTAAACACCAGCCCGACCGACTGTATCACCATGTCGGACAGCGTCGGCAGATCCCCGACGTGTACGAGATGATAGACGAGGTGCGGCGCCTGCCATACTATGGAAGCGAGGGCCGCCACGCGCACGAGCACCACTTCCGGCCGGATGAACGCCGCGAGTAGCAGGACGACCATCGCAAGCTGGAGCCCGCCGACATCCCTGACGAGGTGTTCGTTGTACGGGCCGTCAGCCGAGACCCACGCCCTTCCGAACCCGGGAAAGCCTTCCCAGAACGAGTGTGGTGCGAACTGTGCCCAAGGCCCGACAATGAGTGATGCAACCACCAGGAACAGCAACCCGGCCCGTACGAGCCCGACCCGCTTCATGCCGCGCTTTCGGTGGGGAGCTCTGCCTGTAGAAATTCCTCCCAGGTGATCATGCCGTACCGATTATCCGGGCAAACTATCGCGCCTTCGCGGAAGGCTCGGGCCGTCTTGCCTGGGAACGG
>JACDAR010000001.1 GCA_013695335.1 Rubrobacter sp. | reverse complement strand
GAGTAGTTGGTGTGGACGTGCAGGTCGCCCCTGATGTCCGATACCTCGATGAGGTCAGGCAGCCTACCCTTCTCGGCCGCCTGTATCTCCCCTGCGTCCTCCCGAAGCTCCGGCGTGATGTACGGGAGGTCGAGGCGCGCGTAGACTTCGTCCTCGGTGGGGACTGGCTCGTAGTCTTCGTCGATCCCGATCCTCTTCAGGCCGTACTCGGAGATGTTGATGCCCATCTTGACTGCCCGCTCGCGCAGGGCGATGTTGTGGGCCTGCCCGCCTGTGAAGTGGTGCAGGAGCGTGCCGAAAGCATCGGATGGAACTATGCGGAGGTCAACGTCAACGCCTTCCGTCACGATGGAGACCTTCGTCGGGCCGTGGGCAACCACTTCCTCAACAAAGTCAGCCTCGGCGAAGGCGTCGGCCAGGGCGTTCTGGTCCGTGCTGGCTGCCACGATGTCGAGGTCGCCGACCGTCTCTTTCCAGCGACGCAGGGAACCGGCGATCTCCGCCCGCTCCGTGCTCGGGTGCGAGCGGACGAACTCGAGCAGGTGCTCCCCGAGGTCCGCCGCCGTGTCGAGGAGCATCCGGCGCTCGGTGGCGTTGTAGTTCTGTGCGGCCTTCAGCATCTTCTCCGCGCTCTTCTTGCCGAAGCCCTTGAGGGAGGAGATCCTCGCCTCATCCATCCCGGCAAGTTCCTCGACGCCCGTGACGCCTAGCTCCCGCCACAACCGTCCCGCAGTGCGCGGCCCGACGTTAGGGAGGCGCGTTACCTCCACGAGGCCGGAGGGGATCTCGGTTGTCAGGTCGGTCAGGATCTGTGGAGTTTGGTCTTCGGCGAGAGCGCGAATGACTTCCGCCGTCGTCTTCCCGACGTGCGGCAGGTCCGTGATGTCCTCCATATCCCTGACCTCGCGCCCCGACGCGGCGACGGCCTCGGCCGCCCGCGTATAGCCGAGCACCCGGTAGTAGCTTTCGTCTTTTATCTCCATGAGCGTTGCTATGGTCTCAAGGGCGCGGACGATCTCAACGTTTCGCAACCGCTGGCCTCCTTCTCGGCTGGAATGGTCGCAATGGAATTATACGCGGCGGGCCGCCCGCTCCCCTCGTATAGAATCGAAGCATGTTCAGAAAGCTCCTCGAAACGATACTCGAAAGCCAGACCGTCAAGAAGCTCTCCGACCGCCTGACCGTCGCTGCAGCGGTATGGCTGGCGGTCACGCTGGCTTTCTCTGTCTTCGTGGTGTGGGCCTTCGCGGGGTTGACCGAGGAGGTCCTAGAAGGCGATAGCCGCCGGTTTGACCGTGCCGTCTTGCTCTGGATACACACGCACTTCCCTGCCTGGCTCGGCGGCCCCATGCGCCTAGTCACGGCGCTCGGATACTACGACGTGGTCTTGCCGCTCCTTGCCGCCGCGATCCTCTTCTTCTATCTCAAGGGATGGCGGCTCTCAGCGACGCTACTTCTGATCTCCACCGCTGGCAGCATAGTCCTCACCACGGTACTCAAGGCCGTGTTCCAGAGGTCGCGCCCGGAGGTCTTCGATTCGGGGTATACGGCATCCTTCTACTCGTTCCCCAGCGGGCACGCGACGGTGGCGGTCGGGTTCTACGGGATGCTCACCATTCTCATCGCGTACAGGCTCAAAGGCGTGGCGAGATGGGCGGTGGTGGCTGCCGGGGTTTTGCTCGTGTTGCTGATCGGGTTCAGCCGCCTGTATCTCGGGGTCCACTACCCGACGGATATCCTGGCTGGCTACCTCGCCGCCCCTTTGTGGGTAGTCTCCGTCGGCGCTGTGTACGTTATGTGGCTGTCCATCAGGGGGCTGCGAAACGCCGAGTTTCGGCGTGGTAGTCGGTAGTATCATCCGCTGATGGGCAACATCATTCATCTCCTGTCCCAGTACGGGTACCTGATAATCCTCTTCGGGGTGATGGCTGAGAGCATGGGGGTTCCTTTGCCTGGGGAAACCATCTTGATCTCCGCCGGAATCCTCGTTCAGCGGGGAGGTTTGGATCTCAGGTACGCCGTAGCCTTCGGCATCCTTGGCGCCGTGGTTGGGGATCAAATCGGCTACCTGGCTGGCCGTGTGGGGGGAAGGTCTTTCGTTCTCAGATGGGGACATTACCTCTTCATCACAAACGAGAGGCTGGAGCGCGCCGAGGCGTTCTTCACCCGTCATGGCGGAAAGGCGGTCTTTCTGGCGCGGTTTTTCTCTGGGCTCAGGATATTCGGGGCGCTGGTGGCTGGGATCAGCCGTATGCGCTGGAGGACTTTCTTCATCTACAACGCCCTCGGGGGAGCGGTCTGGGCGACAGCGGCGGTGCTTGTTGGCTACTTCCTGGGAAGCAGCCTCGGCGTGGTCGGGCGCTGGACTGGACGGGCCTCCATCCTGCTCATCGCGCTGGTCCTCATGGCGTTGATTTTCTACCTGATTTACCGGTGGGCGGTGCGCCATCCGGAGCAGATCCAACGAGCGTTCGAGCGGGTCGGGGGCCGTTACGTCTATTCGTTCCTCGAGAGCCCGGTGGGAGTATGGCTGAAGCGCAGATTCTCCCCGAGCGGGGTTTTCGGCCTCAGCCTCACCCTCGGGCTCGTCTTTACCGGCCTCTTCTCCTGGGCTTTCGGCGGCGTCGTGCAGGATGTCCTTGCCAGGGACCCACTAGTGAGGGTGGATCTCGCGGTGCTGCGTTTCTTCCACTCGCACGGCGAGCCATACCTCACCGCCTGCGTGAACGTATTCGAGGCCATCTTCTCGCCCGAGTCGCTCTCCGCGCTTGCAGTTCTCGCTGGTATCGCGCTCTTGATCGCGTCACGCAGGCAAAGGGATTTCGAGATGTGGTTCTCTGGGGTTGCCCTGCTCGCGACGGCTGCTGGCGCGTTGGGGCTGTCCGAGCTTCTCAAGACCTTGTTCGATAGACCAAGGCCGCCTGCCTCGTTGCAACTCGTCCACGAGGTCGGCCACAGCTTCCCTAGTACACACGCCACGGTCGTGGTGGCTGCGGGCGTGGCTGTCTGGTATCTGTCCGGATTCCGTCCACTCTCGCGCCTGGGAGGTTCGTGGCGGGCGAGGACGAGGATCGGACTAGCTGTCATCGCAATCGCGCTGCTGGTCGGACTGGGGCGCGTGTATACGGGCGCGCACTACCCTAGCGACGTGCTGGCAGGGTGGGCGCTCGGTGGCGTATGGGCCTCGGTTTGCCTGACGGCGGCTGAGATCTTCAGGCGTCTGCATAAAGAAAAAATCGTGGAGATTGGCGGCTAGACGTTGTACATCCGCGCCGCTAGATGGTAGCTTCTCCCCCGTGCTCGAAGCCATACTCGAACCACTGATCCACTGGGTCACGCAGACCATCGGCGCCTACGGCGTGCCTGCGGTCTTCGTGCTGATGCTGCTCGAAAGCATGGGCATCCTGATCCCATCCGAGGCGATCTCGCCTTTCGCGGGCTTCCTGGTCTCGCAGGGCAAGATGACCCTACTCGCCGCTGGCATCGCCGGTATCCTGGGGAACCTGGTTGGGTCTTGGATCGCCTACTTCATCGGGCTCTGGGGAGGCCGCGAGTTGTGGTTTCGATACGGCAAGTACGTCGGGGTGCGTGGGCATCACCTCCAGATCGCCGAAAAGTGGTTCGAAAAGTATGGCGAACTGACGGTCTTCGTCTCGCGCTGCCTGCCCGTGGTTCGCACGTTCATCTCCTTTCCCGCCGGGACTGCCCGCATGAACTTCGCCAAGTTCACCTTCTACACGCTCGCCGGTTGCATACCCTGGGTCTTCGCCCTGACGTACATCGGCTATCTGCTGGGTGAGAACTGGGAGACTATCGGGAACTACCTCCACTACCTGGACTACGCGGTAGCCGTTGCCGTACTCGCAGCCGCCATCTAC
Organism: Rubrobacter sp.; assembly: GCA_013695335.1. GTDB lineage: Bacteria > Actinomycetota > Rubrobacteria > Rubrobacterales > Rubrobacteraceae > JACDGB01. Next base: position 1,186 of record JACDAR010000001.1, on the reverse strand, counting down.
CTGTTCTTCCGGTGGCGCGCATCCCGAGTCTGAAAGTAGCAGCCCAGCCCGCTCTGCCGGTTCGCCTCTGTTCCTACAAGTAGCCTCACTTCGACAGGGAAGGCGAGCCTATGCTCTTCACAGAGGCCGGGCACGCCGTCGAGAAGAAGCCTTTCGCTACCGCCTTAAAAACGACACCTGCTGGAATCGCAGGCCATCCAGAATCTGCTCCACACGCGTGTCGGATAGCGTCCCGATCCACTCCCCCAACCGGGCTTTGTCGACCGAAGAGACCTGCGAAACTATCACAACGCTCTGCCTGGGGAGGTTCCCCTCGTCTACCTCGAGCAGGACATTCCCCGGCTCCTTCGCCCGGTGTAAGTTCGACGTCAGCGCGCACACGACCACGGTCGTGATACGCGAGTGGTTGAAGACGTCGTCCTGAACCACCACGTGGGGATGAGAGTAGGCTGGGACGGGCTCTCGCGAGTCATCTGGCGCTATCCAGAATATGTCACCGCAGTTAATCCTCGCTGGACGGGTGCCCATTGATTCTCCTGAGTTCGGCTTCACGTGTGCTTGCGGAACTGGGCCGAAGGATGCTTCGTGGTGTGCTGCCGTGCCTCGTAAACCTCGCCGCGCCATCGGAAGACGGTATTCTGACCATGGTCTCCTTCGTCGCCCCTCTTTGTACTCTTTCCAATTATCATAATGGCTCGGCAGTCGTCGCGTTGCCCATTATCCGGCGATTCTGTAGGCTGTAGGCGGAGGCTTCGAGGGAGGGATATGGATCGCGGGCAAGGGACTAGCTCGATGGGGAAGGTGGCGTTCGCCAGCTTCATAGGAACGGCCATCGAGTTCTACGATTTCTACATCTACGGGACGGCGGCCGCGCTGGTATTCGGCGGGGTGTTTTTCCCTGAGTTCGCGGCGGCGACGGAGACGCTGGCTTCGTTCGCCACCTTCGCCGTTGCCTTCTTCGCCCGGCCTCTCGGGGCGGTTTTCTTCGGGCATTTCGGGGATCGGCTCGGACGCAAGACCATGCTCATCTCCTCGCTGCTTTTGATGGGGGTTGCGACGTTCCTGATCGGGCTTCTCCCCGGCTTCGCCACGATCGGCTACGCCGCCCCGCTCCTGCTCGTCCTGCTTCGTTTCCTCCAGGGATTCGGGCTCGGCGGTGAATGGGGTGGGGCCGTTCTGATGGCGA
>JACDAR010000368.1 GCA_013695335.1 Rubrobacter sp. | reverse complement strand
ACGAAGAGTACCAGGGGAAGGTCCATCCCTGGCTCGCCTTGTAAGCTTCGATCTTCTCCAGCGGAGCACGCGAGACGTATGCGAACGTGGTGTCACGGGCGTGCAGATGATCCAGCAGACCGTCCGAGATCTCGGCCGCCCCGGCCGAACAACTTGGGCATCCCTCATCCCAACTCGGGTCGAACATGAAGTGTCCAACGATAAGCTGGCGGCGTCCCCCGAACAGGTCGAGCAGGCTGGCCTTTCCGTCCGGACCTTCGAACACGTAGTCCTTCTCGATCCTGACCATCGGTAGCCTGCGGCGTTCGGCGTTCAGCCCGTCCCTCTGCCTGGTTAGTTTCTTCTCTCTGGCGAGCAATTCCTTGCGGGCGGATTCCCAATCTTCTCTCGATACTACTTGCGGTAGATTCGCGTAATTATCCGGCATCTGCCTTCCTCCTTCGGTTGGCGTCTTCTTTTTGGGACGACTATTTCTGGCCAGAGAACTCGGTCCACCTTCATCCACTTGTCCGCCAGCGAAAGATTGGCCCTGGCGGCAAGGGGAATCGTTTTCCTCTTCGCTGCTCAACTGCTACCTCAATCATCGCCTGAATCTCTACCCGGATTCCTCCTTTCGTCATGGCCCCGGCGTATCGAGGAACGGGACGACGGCGTCTGCCAACGCGGACGAGGCGAAGATATCGTAGTGGGTCGTGCCCGGCAGGATGGCGAGCCTGGCGGCAGACATTCCAGAACCGTCCCACCCCGCGTCGCGCTTTCCACCGCCGAGCAACCCGAAGAACTCAACTGCATGTGAAGTGCGGACGCTATCAGCGTCGCCGACCACAAGCATCGTCGGCGTCTCCGTAGCCGCTACCTCATCCGACCAGTCGTAGTCCTGTTCCAGGATCTCACCCAGTTTGGTCAGCAGCACGGGCCAGTCCTCGACCCTTGGAGCGATGGCAGAATACAACTCGTACATCGGAGTTTGCTTCATGGGCTCGGCGGCCTGTGGTCCCATCTGCTCCATCCCGGCCCTGACCTCCGGGTACCATCCGTCGCGACTGAAAGGCGTGGATACGAGGACGAGTTTGCGTACCGATTCGGGGTGCTGGATCGCAGTCCGCAGGGCTACCCCGCCGCCGAGAGAGTAGCCCATTACGTCCGCCTTCTCGAAGTCGAGGTGTTTGATCAGGGCTACCACATCATCGGCCATCGCTTCGAACGTCATCGGGCGGTCTATATCCACCGTGCGCCCGTGCGCCTGAAGGTCCACGCCAATGACCTGCCGCCCTTCGGCGAGCATCGGCAGGACTTCGCCGAACATCTCGATGGCCCCGATGCCGCCGTGGAGCAGGATCAGGGGTTCGCCCTCGCCGTGGACCTGATAGTAGAGATCAATGCCGTTCACCCTGGCATAGCCGCCAGCCCCGGATGTACTGTTCTCGTTACCGCTCACAGGTTTCTCCTTTTATCCACGCACACTGACTTCGCTTCTAGATTTTGGGATGCTTCGTATTCCATTGGGTTACCTTGCTCATGCGGGCTTTTCTCCCTCGACCTTCGTGTACGTGATGTCGAAGTCATGTTCCCAGGTGGAGCCGTCGGTGGATTTCTCCCACGCCCCTTCGACGGAGTTTCCATCGGCGGCAAATGTCCCAGTGAAGCGTTGCGAGAACCCCGGCCAGTCCCTCCGCAGCTTCCAGACGCCATCCGACAGGCTCATCTCATAGACGCGGGCGATGCCACGGGTGTCGAAGTAATACTGGCAGAGCCTCTCGCCTGACTCGTCGGGGCCGATGACCGCTATCCCATCGGGAGCCTGCTCGAACTCTATTTCCCACCGCTGCACCAGGAATGATCCTTCCGACAGCCACTCGAAAGTGACATGTCCACCCTCCATCACCGGCTGATCCGGGGCGACAGGCACACCTATGCTCCACTCACCGACCAGCGCGTTCAGGCCATCCGTCATTGTGTTCCTTCCTCTCGCGGCTTGCTGTCTACTCCAGCCACTCGGTCTCCATCCGCTCCCTCGGGTGGATGTTGACGGAGCGAAGCCGTCCATCCCCAATGTTCACAAACTTATGCGGGGTCTCTGCGGGGACGACCACGATCTCACCCGCCCCGACCTCTACCTCCACGTCGCCGACCGTGAAGCGTCCTTCCCCTTCGAGGATGATGAACGTCTCCTCGTATGGATGACGATGAAGCTCCGGCCCCGTTCCTGGGAGGTTGCGGGTGATGAAGAACGAGACGTTTGCCCCGTGCGCATGGCCGTCGAACCGGATGGAGTTCTCGCTACC
>JACDAR010000310.1 GCA_013695335.1 Rubrobacter sp. | reverse complement strand
CCGGATCATCTCTTCCGCGTCAGCGAAGACGGCGGCCGACCCACACTCCTCCGCTATCTGTCCGGCCCGCTCGGCATCCACATCGGAGACGGCGGCCACCCGTGCCCCGGCTACCTTGTGGTGCAGTATCCTGGCGTGCATCCCACCCATGCCGCCAGTCCCGACGACCCCGACCTGTATCTCCCCGGAGCCGCCACGCTTCCCTGCATCTCTCATCTACTAGCCTTTCCAGTTCGTATCGTCTGCTGATGTAATCATCGGGCGGCGCCTTTTCGGACGTCCCTTTCGCGCCAGAGCGTGTTCATGCGCCCGTAGTTGGCGGCCACCGTTGATATGAGTTCATCGTCGTCTATCTCGCCAGCGAGCCAGCGTCGCGCGGGATCTCCGTAGATGGATCTCCCGATGGCAAACCCCCGACACAGCGGTTCGGATGCGGCAGCCGCAAAACTCTCGGCGAGCTTCTCCTCCTCCATCGCCTGCCCGAGCACGAGCAGCCCAGCGCAAAACGGGTCGTACTCCCGCACGACATCCCCGATCCCATGCCATACCTCGGGGTCCGGGTTCGGCGGCAGCTTCCACCATTCGGGACGAACCCCTATCTCATAGAATCGCCGGAGCAGCTCGGCGACGCTGTCCGCGTCGTACTCCGTACCCGGCGAAGCCTGTACTTCCAGCAGCAACTGCCGTTCGTTGGCGAGGCAGGCGTCGTAGAGTTGGAGGACGCTCCGCTCCTGGGCCTCTTTCATCTCGGGATCGTCCTCCGGGTGCATATACAGATTGCACTTGACGACGTGCTCCTCGGGCCAGGTTCGCAGGGTGGCTGCAACGTTCGGGCCTCCGGCGAACTCGACCGGCCTGCTTCTAGCAACCTCTACAGCGCGCGAAACCCAGAACCCGCTCCCCGTAAGTTCCTCCAGCGCCAGGTCCCCGTATACGTCGTCGATCAATACACCAGCCGCGTCGTCGCCTTCGGCCACGCTCCGGAACGCCCGCCCGAGCAACGCCTTCAATTCTCGCAGCCGCCCTCGATCAACGTTCAATTCGTCGGCCGCTTCCTCCAGTTGCCAGCGGTGGTCTATGGCGAGCACGCGGAGTTCCTCAGGATCGTTGCGGGTCGTAGCCCGGTGGAGATGCTGGAGCCATACGTCGTCCCTGAGACGATGGGGTTTCTCTTCCAGGCTCAGGAAATATTCCAGCTCGTCCGTCGTCGGCATGGCCGGGGAGCAACCGTGTCGGGAGACTACGATGGCGCCGCAGGCGTTCCCGAGAAGCAGGCACTCTTCCAGGGGTTTCTCGTGCAGCCAGCCCGAGAGGAAACCGCTCAGGAAAGCGTCGCCCGCGCCGACGGAGTTGAAGACCTCGACGGGGAATCCCGGCACCTTCACCCCGTCCTCGAGGTCGTCCGGTACGTTGCCGGGGAAGACTATCGCACCCATGGCACCAACCTTGAGGACGATGGTGGCGTCGGTGAGGTCGCGGATGCTGAGGAGGGCTTCGCGGGTTTCGGTCGATCCGCCTGCTATCCGGATTTCCTCCTCCGTCCCGACTATGAGTTCGCAATCGGGGAGCGCGGAACGGTAGACCTCCGTGACTTCTTCGCTGGCGACAAACATCTCACCACCCTGCTCGTGCGAGGCGACGCCCCAGAAGACTGGCCTGTAGTCGAGGTCAAAGACTATTCTGGTCCCAGCCTCTCGCGCGGCTTTCATCGCCTCGAAGGACGCGGCCCTGGCACCGGGACGCGAGAACGGCGATCCCGTGACTAGCAACGCACCGGAGGAAGCTATGAACCCAGGGTCTACGTCGCCTTCTTCGATGGCGAGGTCGGCGGCGTCGCCGTAGGCGAAGATCCTTGGGAAATCCTCTATCGCCCGCACGGCAAGCAGGACGTACGGCGTGAGCCTGTCAGGGTCGGAACGGACGTGGCTGACATCCACTCCATTCTCGGCCAGGGACTTCCGCACGAAGCGTCCCATCTGCTCGTCCCCGACGCGGGTCAGCATGGCGCTCTTCACGCCGAGCCTGGCCGTTCCGACGGCGATGTTCGTGGCGCTTCCGCCGACGTACTTTCTGAACGACTGGACATCCTCCAGTTTGGCCCCGTCCTGCTCGGCGTAGAGATCGACGGATGTGCGTCCGATGCAGATGAGATCCAGGCTCCCGTCGTTCACGCTCCCCCTCCAGTCCCTCGCCAACCGGCCTTCTCCGCCGGCTCCCCGACGTTCTCCCAGCCTCCCGTATCGCACGAGCGGTCCATCGCGCCGACGACGCGCATGGTCGAGACGATCTCCCGTATCCCAGGCTCGCGCTGGCGGCCGTCTGCTATGGACGCTAGGAACCTTTCAGCCTCGATCACCTTGAGGTCGTCGTAGCCCATCGAGATGCCAGCGCCAGGCTGAAAGCCCGCAAAGTCTCCCATACCGGGCGCCGCATAGACCGTCTTGTAGCCGCGTTCGTCCTCCCCATCAGTGCGATAAAGTCGCAACTCATTGAGACGTTCGAAATCCCAGGAGAGTGCGCCGCGTGTGCCGTTCACCTCGAAGCTCATTCTGACGCGCGGGCCGACGCAGACACGACTCGCCTCTAGCGTGCCCCGCGCGCCGTTCCCGAACCGGACGAGGCTACTCGCGTAGTCTTCGTTCTCGACGGCGCCCATCTCCCCGCCCTCGGTGATGGAGAAATGACTCGCCCCCATCGGCGCCTCCACCCTCTCGCGGATGAACGTATCCTGCTGGGTGGAGACGCTCTCGATTGGTCCCAGCAGGTTCTGGGCCATGTCGGCGGCGTGCGGCATGATGTCACCGAGGACGCCGAGGCCACCGTACTCGTCTTTGAAGCGCCACGTCAGGGCGCCGTTCGGGTCGGCTGAGTAGTCGGCGAGGAAGTATCCTCTGTAGTGTGTGATCTCCCCGATCTCGCCGGAAGTGAGAATCTCTTTCGCGTACTCCACCGCCGGGGCATGACGGTACATCAGCCCGATCATGCTCCTCACCCCGGCCTCTTCGATGGCCTTGCCGATCTCGAACGTCTCCTCAGGGAACCTGCCACAAGGTTTCTCCAGCCAGATGTGCTTGCCAGCCTTCGCGGCGGCGACCGCGACTTCACGGTGAAGAAAGTTGGGCGCGGTGATGCTGACGGCCTCGACGTCAGGGTGCCCGACGACCTCCCGCCAATCCCCGGTCCAGCCTTCGTACCCGAGCCGTCCGGCTGTCTCCCGCGCACCATCAGCCGGGTCTGCCGCCAGGATGAGCCTCGGCTTCAACTCGCACTCAGGGTAGTGGTCGAAGAGTCGGCGGTAGGCGCGCGTGTGAAGCTGGCCCATCCAGCTCAGGCTTACGGTTCCTATGCCGATCTCCCGCGCCAAGCTTCCCCTTCCCTGCCGTCGAAGGCTCTACTACAGATCCACGAGCGTCATCTCGAACCAGTACGACTCGGCCGGGTAGCTGTGCGAGCCGTACTCGATGGGGCGCCCGGCTTTGTCGTAGGTGATCCTGGTCATGGTCAGGACGGGATCCCCCGGCTCGATCTCCAGTAACCCCGCTTCCTCCGTGCCAGCCCTGTGCGCCCCGACCCGCTGCGTTGCGATGTGCGGTGTGATCCCGGCCTCCCTGAAAAGCCGGTAGAGTCCGGTCCGCTCAAGATCCTCCGCCCCTATCTCCAGAACCCCGACCGGCACAACGTTGTGCATGTGGGCGATGGGCGTCTCCACCGCCATCCGCAGCCGTTCGAACCGCACCACGGAGTCCGCCAGACCAAGCTCCAGATACTCCGCCACGTCCGGCGGACATGGCCCCGTCTCGAGCGACAACAACCGGGTCCGCGGCTCCCTGCCCGCCTCCTCGAGGTCATCGTACAGGCTGGTCAGGGCGACCGTACGCCGCACCGGCTTCGGCGCGACCACGGTCCCGATGCCCCGCCTGCGGATGAGCAAGCCCTTGTCCACGAGTTCCTTCAGGGCCGCCCTCATCGTCGGACGGCTAATTCCAAGCTGCGTGGCAAGCTCCATCTCTCCTTCGAGCCTGCTCCCTTCGGGCAGGCGGTCGTCCTCGATCGCCGCTTCCAACACCCGCGCTGCCTGATGATAAAGCGGCACCGGGCTATCGTAATCCAGCGGTTCCCCAGCAAGGACGTCAGCCAACAAATTCCCTTCCCCGGCCTCTACACCCCTAATGTAAAGACATTCTTACGTTAATCTATTCCTGTCGGAAACCAGTGTCAAGAGCCATGGAGTGATGCCTTCGGTGGGTGATCTATGTACGGCTATGTTTACTGTGATTCCAGCGCTCCGGATCAATCACGGTGACGATTGACTTCCTGATCTTTATCCCTCATCAGGGCTATCACATCGCCCTGATCAGTCGTCGATTCCAGGGAATCGAGCGCCTCTCCAAGCTCTCTCGCTTGCTCCTCTGGCAGCGCACGGGTGGCGTTCGTGAGGAACTTGGCCTTCAGTTCCCCGTCAGAGAGCGGGTTTTCGGGGCCGCCGCG
>JACDAR010000307.1 GCA_013695335.1 Rubrobacter sp. | reverse complement strand
TCCGCAAGCTCAGTCTGGGTCATGCCCAGCGGCTTGAGGAACTCTTCGAGCAGCATCTCGCCGGGAGGCGTTGGAACTCTGTCCTTCGGTATGCGCAACTTCGTCATACCTCAATGATAAACCGATCTGACTAATTAAGGGGCTCGGCATGATGCCAGAATCGGTGGAACCCGGAGGCGTAGCGTGAGATATTGTGCGCATCCTCAGCGAAGGGAGTCGCCATGACCACGGAAGCGAGGAACCCCGAGAGTCCGCGCCTGAGACGCGAGCTGCACCTGTGGGAGGCGGTCGGCATCTCGCTGGCCCTGATGGCGCCTTCGATGGCTGCGAACATCAACCCGCAGGGCACGGCGGGTAGTGTCGGGCGCGCCGTCCCGCTGGCGTTCGCGCTGGCTACGGTCGGCGTCTTGTTGATCGCCTGGACGTTCGTCCGGCTGACCCAGCGCTTCAACCACGCCGGGAGCGTCTACGGTTTCGTCGGGGCTTCGCTCGGGCCGCGGGCCGGTGTTATCTCCGGGTGGGCGCTGATGGGTACGTACACTTTCTACGGCGTCGTCACGTCCACAGCGGCTGGCATCTTCGGCGCGGAGTTTCTGGATAGCCTCGGCATCTGGACGGACCAGCCGGGGTGGGCGCCGTTCGCGGTCGGGGCGGTCGCGCTGGCCGGGGTGTGGGCGCTCGCGGCATCGAACATCAGGGAAGGGACGCGGGTGCTGCTGGTGATCGAGGGTACTACTGTCGCGCTCATCCTCATCGTGAGCGTGGTCATCTTGATCCGGCTTGCAACGGGGACGGCACCGAACGGGAATACTTTAGACTTCTCGGTGTTCACGGTGTCTGGCGGGACTGGCACGTCTGCGTTGTTCCTCGGCGTGGTGTTCGGGTTCCTCTCCTTCGCCGGGTTCGAGGCGGCGGCGACGCTGGGCGAGGAGGCGCAGGAGCCGCGCCGCGACATACCGCGTGCGATCCTGGGCGTCGCCATCTTCGGCGGACTTTACTTCGTCTTCGTCACAGCCGTCGAGGTGATGGGCTTCGGGACGGACGCCGCTGGCGTGAAGGACTTCATAGCCTCGGGTTCGCTGCTCGGGGATCTCGGCAGCCAGTTCGTCGCTGGATGGGTCGGAGAACTCATCACCATCGGCGCGGCGGTCAGCGCCTTCGGATGCGCGCTTGCCTGCGTCGTTGGGGCGACGCGGCTGCTGTACGCCCTCTCGCGCGACGAGGTCGGCCCGCCGCCGCTCGGGGCCGTCTCCGCCAGGAACGGCGTCCCTGTGCGGTCCACGGCGGTCGTCGCCATCGGCGCTTACGTCATCATCGCCATCGGATGGTTCGTGTTCGGCGTGGCGCCCTTCGATCTTTTCGTGGCGTCAGGGACTATTGGAACCCTGATCCTGCTTCTCGTCTACGCGCTCGCCACCACAGGGGCCGCGAAGCTGCTGTTCTTCTCAGGCGAACGGATGGTCGCCGCGTGGGAGGTAATCGTGCCTTTCCTGGCTCTGGTCGTTATCGGATACACGCTCTTCCGCAACGTGTATCCCTATCCGACCGAAGCTGCGAAGTGGTACCCGATCATCGCCGCGCTCTGGGTCGTCGTGGGAATCCTGGTTACGTTCGTCCGCCACGCGGCGACGCGGCGGGCCGGCGAGAGGTTGATGGCCGAGGAGGGTCTCGCCACGGGAACCGGCTCCCGGACTGAGGGTTGAGAGCTAGAACGTAAGGCTCAGGCGTGAGATATTGCACGCATCGTCGAGAGAGACGTTGCAACCAGATTCCTGGGAGGCGGTATGCAGGAGAACGTGGCGCGGCCTTTGCCGGATGATGTTCTATGGGTGCGGTTCGCGTTCGTGGATCACGCGGGAATCCCCAAGGCCAAGGCCGTCTACCGGGACGGCTTCGAGCGGCGGGCGAGGGCCGGGGTGGGCCTCGCCAAAGGCGTGCTGGCCCTCGACCCGAGCGGGGCCTTGCATACGGACTCGGGGTTGAGCCCTGTGGGTGAGTGTCGTTTGATCCCCGACCTCTCCACCCTCACCCCGCTGCCCTTCGCCCGCGGTCAGGCGATGGCCGCCTGCGACATGATGGAGCCGGACGCCGTGACGCCCTGGGATGGATGCCCGCGCGGCGCGCTCAAGCGGGTGCTCGCTCGGCTCGGGGAGATGGGACACAGGGCCGTCGCATCCTACGAATACGAATTCTACGTATGGAGCCCGGACGGACCGTTGGATCTGACGCCGTACGC
>JACDAR010000298.1 GCA_013695335.1 Rubrobacter sp. | reverse complement strand
CGCGGCGGCGATACACGGCCTCGACGAAGGGCCGAAACGAGATCCGGGGTTCCGGCGCGAAGTTGTACCGTCAGAAGGGCACGGGTCGCGCCAGAGCGGGCGACGTGAAGTCCCCGGTGCGGGTCGGTGGTGGGGTCTGGGGCGGGCCGAAGCCCAAGCCAGCACGCTTCGGCAAGCGCATCAACCGCAAGGAGGCCAAAGCGGCCTTCGATGGCGCGCTCTCGACGAAAGCCGCCGATGGTGAGTTGTACGTGCTCGACTCGCTCTCGTTCGATGAGCCATCCACGAAGCAGGCGAAGAAGCTGCTCGGGGACATGGAGGTCGCGGGGCCGGTCCTGATCGTGCTGACAGACGACGACCGGAACGCGGCGCTCTCCTTCAGGAACTTGCCAAAGGTCACGGTGACAAAGCCTCATCAGTACGGGGTTTATGAGTTGCTGCGGGCGAGAGAGGTCGTGTTTTCGCGGGCTGCATATGCGAGGCTCTCCGGGGAGGGAAGCTAGATGGACCCGCATCAGATCATCATCCGTCCGGTCATCTCGGAGAAGAGCTACGGGCTCGTGGAGGTCGAGGGACAGTACACGTTCCACGTAGACCGGCGGGCGAATAAAAACCAGATCAAAAACGCCGTCCAGGACGCCTTCGACGTGAGCGTGTCGAGGGTAAACACGTCCAACGTCAAGAGCAAGCCGAAGCGACAGGGCCTGACGCGGGGACGGACTTCCTCGTGGAAGAAGGCTGTCGTGAAGCTGGCCGAGGGCGACCGCATCGAACTGTTCGAGGGGGTCTAGGATGCCTGCGAGACGCTACAAGCCGACGAGCGCGGGCCGGAGGAACTCCTCGGTCCTGACGCGGGACTCGGTGACGAGAGAGAAGCCGGAGAAGAGCCTCGTCACCAAGCTGCACAAGCACGGCGGGCGCAACAACCACGGGCGCATCACGACCCGCCACATCGGCGGCGGTCACAAGCGGCGCTACCGGCTCATAGATTTCAAGCGCCGGAAGGATGGCGTGCCAGCGACGGTCGCGACGATCGAGTACGATCCGAACCGCTCGGCGAATATCGCGCTGCTTCACTACCACGACGGCGAGAAACGCTACATCCTGGCGCCGCGCAACCTGCCCGTTGGCTCGCTCGTCGAGAGCGGCCCCGAGGCCGAGGTGGACGTTGGCAATACCCTGCCGCTGAACCGTATTCCGGTCGGCACCGTGGTCCATGCCGTGGAACTGGAGCCCGGACGCGGGGCGCAGATGGCCCGGAGCGCCGGGACCAGCGCGCAGCTCGTCGCCCGAGAGGGTAGCTACGCGACGCTCCGGCTCCCGAGCGGAGAGCGCCGCAGGGTGCGCTCCGCGTGCCGGGCTACAGTCGGCGTCGTTGGTAATCAGTCGCATCAGAACGTCCGGTGGGGCAAGGCTGGTCGGAAGCGTCATCTCGGCATCAGGCCGACGGTGCGTGGGACCGTTATGAACCCGGTGGACCATCCGCATGGTGGTGGCGAGGGCAAGTCCACGTCGGGGCGGGCGCCGGTGACACCGTGGGGCAAGATCACCCAGGGTTCCCCCACAAGGAAAAAGCACAAGCGGTCGGACGCCATGATCGTGCGCCGTCGCAGAAAAGGAAGGAGGCGCTAGGTGACGCGCTCTTCAAAAAAAGAGCCGTTCGTCGAGGAGCGCCTGATGGAGCGCGTCCGGCGGATGAACGAGAACAACGAGAAGCGGATGCTCAAGACCTGGAGCCGGGCGAGCGTGATCTACCCCGAGTTCGTCGGCCACACCATCGCCGTACACGACGGGCGTAAGCACGTGCCGGTCTTCTGTACGGAGAGCATGGTCGGCCACAAGCTCGGCGAGTTCGCGCCGACCCGCACCTTCAGGACGCACCGCAAGGACGACCGTACGGCGAGGCGCCGATGAAGGCAACCGCCAGGTACGTGCGCATCGCCCCCCGCAAGGCGCGGCTCGTCGCCGACGCCGTGCGGGGCAAGAGCGTGCCAGAAGCCGTCTCCATCCTGGAGTTCACCAACAAGCGGGCGGCCAAGATCGTGGGCGACGTGGTGAACAGCGCCGCGTCCAACGCCGAACACAACGACGACGCCGACACCGACGTGTTGTTCGTGCGGGAGATCCGGGTCGACGAAGGCCCGACTATCAAACGCTACAGGCCGCGGGCGATGGGCCGGGCGACCATGATCCGCAAGCGCACGAGCCACATAAGCGTGAAGCTCGGCGGGGTAGACACGCCCGGCGACGAGGAGGAATAGATGGGCCAGAAAATACACCCGGAGGGCTTCCGCCTCGGCGTCAAGCGCAAGGGCGAGAAGGTAGATTTCAAAAGTAGCTGGTACTCGGACAGGGACTTCGCCGAACTGCTTGGCGAGGACATCAAGATCCGGGACCACATAGAGAAGAAGCTCGCCCGCGCGGGCATCGCCAACATCGAGATCAAGAAGGCAGCCGAGCAGGGCGAGGTCGCCGTGGATATCCACACAGCCCGCCCTGGCATCGTGATCGGCAAGGGCGGCTCCGAAGTCGACGAGCTTCGCGGCGAACTCGAGCGCCTGACCAAGAAGAAGGTACAGGTCAACGTGCGCGAGGTGTCGCGCCCGGAACTCAACGCCGCTCTGGTCGCCGAATCCATAGCCGAGCAGCTAGTTGGACGCGCCGCGTTCCGGCGCACCATGAAGCGGGCCCTGACGAGCGCGATGCGCAGCGGGGCCAAGGGCGCCCGTATACGTTGCGGCGGGCGTCTCGGCGGCATCGAGATGGGCCGCGAGGAGACGATTTCGGATGGCAGCGTGCCGCTGCACACCCTGGATGCCGACATAGATTACGGCTTCAGGGAGGCAAAAACGCAGATGGGCCAGATCGGCGTGAAGGTCTGGATCAACCACGGCGTCCAGGAAGACGAGATCGGGAGATAGCCGATGCTTGTACCCAAAAAACTCAAATACCGCAAGCCCCATCGGGGCAGGATGCGGGGTCAGGCCAGGGGCGGGACCGAGGTGCAGTTCGGCGAGTACGGACTGCAGGCTTTGGAACCGGCCTGGATCACCAACCGCCAGATAGAGGCGGCCCGTATCGCGATGACCCGCAAGATCAAGCGCGGCGGGAAGGTGTGGATAAACATCTTCCCCCATAAGCCGGTCACCAAGAAGCCAGCCGAGACCCGCATGGGCAGCGGCAAGGGCAGCCCGGAGGACTACGTCGCGGTAGTGAAGCCCGGAAGGGTGATGTTCGAGATGAGCGGCGTCGACGAGGAACTGGCGCGCGAGGCAATGAACCTCGCGGCTCAGAAGCTCCCGATCAAAAGCCGCTTCGTGGCACGGGGGGGTGTTCAGCAGTGAAGGCCGCCGAGGTCCGCGAGCTGGACGTGCAGGAACTGGAGCAGCGCCTGGCGCAGACGCGGCGTGAGCTCTTCAACCTGCGTTTCCAGCACGCCACGGGACAGTTGGAGAACACGGGACAGCTTCAGGAGGTCAGGAAGAACATAGCCCGCCTCCTCACAGTCCTGAACCGGAAGAAGCTGGAGAACGAGGAATAGTGACGGAAGAAGAGAAAAACACAGGGCAGACCCCTGAAGGGGTCGAGCCGGATGAGCAGGAACGCCAGGCCGAGACGCCGCAGGATCTCATAGAGGGTGGCGAACCCGGCGAAGCGGTCGAGGCCGGCCTGGATACGGGACCGGCCCGCGGGCCTGCATTCGACCAGGACGAGGGACAGATCCAGAGCGACACCGGGCGCAACCGGCGCAAGGAGCGGGTCGGGCTCGTGGTCTCGGACAAGCCGGACAAGACAGTGACGGTCACCGTGGAGACGCTGGTGCGGCACAAGCTGTACAAGAAGCGCGTTCGCAGTTCCAGGCGGTTCATGGTCCACGACGAGGGCAACGACGCCCGCGTGGGTGACACCGTCAGGATCATGGAGACACGGCCCCTCTCGGCGCGCAAGCGGTGGCGTCTGGCGAACATCATATCGAGGGCCGAGTAGTGATCCAGAACGAGACACGACTCAGGGTGGCTGACAACTCAGGTGCCCGGAGCCTGCTTACGATTCGTATCCTCGGCGGCTCGAAGCGCCGCAGCGCGGGGATAGGCGACGTGATAGTCGCGACCGTGAAGGAGGCGACTCCGGGCGGCGGCGTCCGCAAGGGCGAGGTAGTTCGGGCGGTCGTCGTCAGGACGGCCAAGGAGACGCGCCGCGACGACGGCTCCTACATTCGCTTCGGCGAGAACGCCGGGGTTATCATCACCCCGGACGGCGCCCCGCGCGGCACCCGCATCTTCGGGCCTGTCGCCAGGGAACTCAGGGACAAGGGCTACACGAGGATAATCTCGCTGGCCCCGGAGGTACTGTAATGGGTCTCAAAATAAAGCGCGGGGACACGGTGGTCGTGATCTCCGGCAAAGAGAAAGGCAAGCGTGGCGAGGTCGAGCGGGTCGAGCCAAAGAAGAACAGGGTAGTCGTTGGCGGCGTCAACGTCCGTACCCGTCACGCCCGCCCCACGCAGCAGAACCAGCAGGGGATGTACACGTTCGATGCTCCCATAGATGCTTCGAACGTGATGCTGGTCGACCCGAACTCCGGCGAGCCAACCAAGGTTGGCTCCCGTTTCACGGATTCTGGGGAGAAGATCCGGGTCGCCAGGAAGTCCGGGAAGGATATAGATGGCTAGGATGAAGGAAAGGTACGCGTCGGAGATCGCCCCCGCTCTCAGGGAGAGGTTCGATATCCAGAACCCGATGCGCACACCAAAAATCGAGAAGGTAGTGGTGAACATGGGCGTCGGTGAGGCCGTGGTGAACAGCCGCGCCATGGACGGCGCGATGAGGGATCTGGCGCGCATCACGGGCCAGAAACCGCAGTTGCGCCGGTCGAGAAAGAGCATCGCCGGGTTCAAGATCCGGGAAGGTATGCCCGTCGGCGCGCGCGTCACACTGCGGGGCGAGCGGATGTGGGAGTTTCTGGACCGTTTGATCTCCATCGCCCTCCCGAGGGTGAGGGACTTTCGGGGCGTGAACCCGAACTCCTTCGACGGGAAAGGCAACTACGCCCTGGGGTTCAGGGAACAGTTGATCTTCCCCGAGATCAGCTACGACGACATAGACGCCACCCGCGGTCTGGACGTGGCCGTGGTAACCACTGCAGAGACCGATAAGGAAGGGCGGGAGCTTTTGCGGCTCCTCGGGATGCCCTTCCGGCAGAGCTGAGAGGTAAGGGATGACGAGGAAAGCGCTCGAGGTAAAGCAGAAGAGGCCGCAGAAGTTCTCCACCAGGGAGTACAGCCGCTGTCAGCGGTGCGGCAGGGCGCGCGGCTACTACAGGAAGTTCGGCCTCTGCCGGATCTGCCTGCGGGAGCTGGCGCACGAGGGGAAGATCCCCGGCGTAACGAAAGCGAGTTGGTAGATAGCGATGGCGGTTACCGATCCCATAGCGGATTTCCTGACCAGGATAAGAAACGCACAGATGGCGAAGCACGACACGGTTGAGATACCGCACTCCAAGATGAAGCGCGAGATGGCCCGCATCCTGAAGGAAGAGGGCTACATCACAGACTTCTCCGAGAAGGGCGCTGGCGCCGAGGCGAGACTCATAATCGAGCTGAAGTATGGCTCCGACGGACAGCGGGCGATACGGGGGCTCCGGCGCATCAGCCGTCCGGGGCGGCGCACGTACCGCAAGCAGCAGACCATCCCCAGGGTCCTCGACGGGCTCGGGGTTGCGATTCTCTCGACCTCGCAGGGCATCCTCACCGACCACGCGGCCCGTCGTCAGGGCATCGGTGGCGAGGTCCTGTGCTTCGTGTACTAGGGAGGCTTTAGGAGCATGTCGAGAATAGGTAGAGCGCCGGTAGAGATACCACAGGGCGTTAACGTGGAGGTCTCGGACCATAGCGTCAAGGTGACGGGGCCGAAGGGCGAGTTGACCGTGCCCATCCCCGCCGGACGCGGCGTCGAGGCGAAGCAGGAGGACGGCAACGTCGTAGTCGAGCGGGCATCGGAGTCGCCCGAGCACCGCGCGATGCACGGGCTTACGCGGTCCCTGATCCAGAACGCCGTCACAGGCGTCACTGATGGGTTTTCGAAGACGCTTCAGATAGCTGGCGTCGGATACCGGGCCGCGTTGCAGGGGCAGGACATCAACCTTCAGGTCGGGTATTCGCACCCCGTCGCGGTGACGCCGCGCGAGGGCATAGAGTTCGAGGTGCCGAACGCCACCACGATCATCGTGCGCGGCATAGACAAGCAGCGGGTCGGCCAGACGGCGGCGGAGATCCGGAAGGTTCGACCGCCCGAGCCGTACAAGGGCAAGGGCATCCGCTACAGCGACGAGCAGATCCGGCGCAAGGTCGGCAAGGCCGGCTAGCGAAGATTCAGGAGGATTCATGGTGGTTTTGGAGAAACGCGCACAGAGAGAGAAGCGTCGGCTCCGCGCCCGGCGGCGTCTGTTCGGCACGCCGGAGCGCCCGAGGCTCTCTGTGTACCGTTCGAACGTACACATCTACGCCCAGCTCGTGGACGACGAGGACGGCCGCACGCTCGCAGCCGCCGACTCCCGCGAGGTGGGAGACGCCGAGGGCCGCAAGGACGCGGCGCAAAAAGTCGGGGAGTTGATAGCCCAGCGGGCGCGGGACGCAGGCATTGAGACCGTAGTCTTCGACAGGGGCGGCAACAAATACCACGGTCGGATCGCCGCACTCGCAGAGGGCGCACGCTCCAGCGGCCTGAAGCTATAAGGAATAGGGAGTAGATCTTGGGACGACAGAGAAACGATAATAGGGGCGGCCAGGGCGGCCGCGGGCCGGGAGGTCCCGGTGGCCGTGGTCCGGGCGGGCCTGGCGGCGGACGCGGACGCGGCGGTGGCCGTCAGCGCGAGAACTCGGAATTCCAGGACAGGGTAGTCGAGATCCGGCGCGTCTCCAAGGTCGTGAAGGGCGGCCGACGCTTCAACTTCAGCGCCCTGGTGGTAGTCGGCGACGGCAAGGGCCGCGTGGGCGTGGGACTCGGCAAGGCGAACACGGTTCCTGCTGCCATCTCAAAGGGCCAGGATCGTGCGAAGGCCGCCATGTTCCAGGTGCCGATGCGAAACACTACCATCCCGCACGAGGTTCTCGGCAAGTTCGGGAGCTCCGAGGTGATGCTCAAGCCAGCCTCAGAGGGTACTGGTGTGATCGCGGGCGGCGGCGTCCGGGCGGTCATGGAGCTTGCCGGAGTGCGCGACGTGCTCACGAAGGCGCTCGGCTCGACTACGTCGGTGAACCTGGTCAGGGCGACGGTGGAGGGCCTCAAGAGCCTGCGCACCAAAGCCCAGATCGAGCAGGAGCGGGGGGTGAAGATCACGCTATGAGCCCGCTGAAGGTCACGCAGGTAAAGAGCGTAATCGGCTCTAAGGAGCCACACAAGAGGACGGTGCGAGCCCTTGGACTCAAGCGCATTCGCGACTCGCGGGTGCATGGAGACACGCCCCAGATACGGGGTATGCTCCACAAGGTGAGGCACCTGGTCCACGTCGAGGAGGTGGACGGATAAAGTGAGGTTGAACGAACTCTCTCCGGCCCCAGGTTCGAAGAAGGCGCGCAAGCGCGTCGGGCGCGGCACGGGTTCCGGACACGGAAAGACAAGCGGACGCGGCCACAAGGGCGCCGGAGCCCGCAGCGGGGCCAGCATGCCAGCCGCCTACGAGGGCGGCCAGATGCCCCTGCAGCGGAGGCTACCGCGCCTGAAGGGCATGGCTCGAGGAAGGCACACCGTCGCAAGGCCGAAGGTGTACGCTGCGGTCAACGTCGGTGACCTGGAGGGTGTCTCCGGTGATACGATAGGCGTCGAAGATATGCGGGCCGCCGGGCTCGTGGGGAAGAAGGGTGAACTGGTCAAGATCCTCGGTGACGGCGATATCAGCCGTTCCGTGAAGGTCGAGGCCCACGCCTTCTCCGGCACGGCCCTGGAGAAGATCGAGGCGGCCGGCGGAAGTGTCGAGGTACTGGAGAGATAGAGATATGCTGGGAGCCCTGGGAAATGCGTGGCGCGTACCGGAACTGCGCCAGAAGCTCATGTATACGGCGATGCTCATCGCCCTTTACCGGTTGGGCGCATTCGTGCCCCTTCCCGGTATAGACCGGGAGGCTATCTCCTCGCAGCTCCTGAACAGCAACCCCATTACGGGGCTCTTCAGCGCGTTTACCGGCGGGGCTTTCAGCAACCTCGCTGTGTTTTCGCTCGGGATCATGCCGTACATCACGGCCGCCATCGTGATCCAGCTCCTGACGGTCGCCATCCCGCGCTTGCAGGAGCTAGCCAAAGAAGGCGAGACCGGGCAGCAGAAGATCACGCAGTACACCCGATACTTCACGCTGGCCCTGGCGTTCGTCCAGTCCATCGCGATGGTTCTGTTCTTCCGATCCGGGCAGTTCGGTGACGTACTCGGCGGGGCGACGCCGATAGACTACTTCGTGGTGGTCATCACGCTGACCACGGGCGTCATGCTCACCATGTGGCTCGGGGAACTCATAACCCAGCACGGCCTGGGCAACGGCATCTCCCTGATAATCACAGCCTCCATCATGTCGAGGGCGCCGCAGGCCCTGAGATCGCTCTTCGAGGATGGTGACGTGCTGACGATCGTGGTCCTTGCCCTGCTTGCGGTCATGATCGTCGCCGCCATCGTGTTCGTTAACGAGGGCCAGCGGCGAATCCCCATAACCTACGCCAAGCGTCAGGTCGGGCGCCGTATGAGCCAGGGCGGGACTACGTACCTGCCGCTGAAGGTGAACATGGCCGGGGTCATCCCGATCATCTTCGCCTCTTCGCTCCTGATCTTCCCCGTCGTACTGGGACAGTTCGCCTCTGGCGGCGACCAGGATTCGCTCCTTGGCAGGTTTGCCCTGTTCTTCACTCCGGGGAATGCGCCTTATCTGTTCCTGTACGCGATCCTGATCCTGATGTTCACCTATTTCTACACGGCTGTACAGTTCAACCCGATAGAGCACGCGGACAACCTCCGTAAGAGTGGGGGATACGTGCCTGGCATCCGTCCGGGAAGGCCGACCGCCGAGTACCTGAACAGCGTGCTAACCAGGATCACGCTCTTCGGCGCCGTT
Organism: Rubrobacter sp.; assembly: GCA_013695335.1. Taxonomy (GTDB): domain Bacteria; phylum Actinomycetota; class Rubrobacteria; order Rubrobacterales; family Rubrobacteraceae; genus JACDGB01. Next base: position 1,118 of record JACDAR010000298.1, on the reverse strand, counting down.
TTCCTGGCGGTGGTGGCCGTGCTTCCGTATCTGATCTCCGGCGTCATGAACCTGGGGACCTCGATCTTCATTGGCGGCACCTCGATGCTGATCGTGGTCGGCGTCTCGCTGGATACGGTGCGCCAGCTCGAAAGCCAGCTCATGATGCGTAACTACGAAGGGTTCTTGAAGAAGCGATGAGGGTCGTTATCTTCGGCCCACAGGGGGCCGGCAAGGGAACTCAGGCGCAGCGCATCTCCAAGAAGACCGGGGCCAAGCATATCTCCACCGGCGACCTCGTCCGCGCTGAAATAAAGAGCGACTCGGATCTTGGGAAGAAGATCCAGGATTACAACGACAGGGGAGACCTGGTGCCGGATGAGATCATCATCGAGATGGCGAAGCCGTATCTCGCTGAGACCGACGCCTGGCTACTCGACGGCTTCCCCCGCAACGAGGCCCAGGCGAAAGCCCTCGACGATGCGCTCGAAGAACTCGGCATCGGGCTCGACGGCGCAATCGCCATGGAAGCCCCGGACGACGCGCTCGTCAAGCGACTTTCGGGTCGGCGCACGAGCGAAGCTACGGGCAGGATCTACCACGTCGAGCACGACCCGCCGCCTGAGGAAGATCCAGGCCCGTTCAACCAGCGCAAGGACGATACCGAAGAGGCGATCCTGCACCGCCTGGAGGTCTACTACAAGCACACCGAGCCGCTCAAGGATTACTACGACGAGCGCAGCATCCTGGTCTCGGTAGACGCCACGAAGGGTATCCCCGAGGTTACGGAAGACGTGCTCCGGGCCATCGGTGAGGACGGCTGAGACAGTGATCGTGCGCAAAAGTCCTGGCGAACTGGAAGCGATGGAGGAAGGTGGGCGCATCACGTCCTCCTGCCTGAAGATGCTCTCCGAGAACGTGCGGGCCGGCGTGACGACGCGGGAACTCGACAGCCTGGCCGAAGAGTTCATCCAGGACCACGGCGGCAAGCCCGAGTTCAAGGGCTACCAGGGGTTTCCGGCCTCCATCTGCGCCTCTCCGAACGCCATGATCGTACACGGCATCCCTGGCTCTTACCGCCTGAAGGACGGCGACATCATCTCGCTCGACGTGGGCGTGCGCCACAGGGGGTTCGTCAC
>JACDAR010000295.1 GCA_013695335.1 Rubrobacter sp. | reverse complement strand
TTCCCACGCTGGCTGAGGTCTTTCGGGAGTTCCCGGAGGCCGTGATGAACTTCGAGATCAAAGAGCGTCAGGCGGGCATCGAGGAGGCGGTGCTGCGTGAGGTCAGCGCTTCGGGGGCCGGAGGGCGTGTGATGGTGGCGGCTGAGAAGCACGATGTCATGCGACGGTTCCGCAAGGTGTCGGGAGGGAAGATCCCCACGGCCGCTTCACGGTTCGAGATCGGGGTTTTCTATTTCCTGTGTCGGCTGTGGTTGGTGTGGCTGTCGCGTCCCGCCTACGATGCGTTGCAGGTGCCGGTCAGCCACCGTGGAATGGAGATAGCCACGCGGCGATTTATGGACGCGGCGCATTCGCTTGGCGTTCGGGTGGACGTATGGACGATAGACGATCCGGCGGAGATGCGGCGGCTGCTCGACCTCGGGGCCGATGGCATCATGACCAACCGCCCGGATCTGCTGTCGCGGCGGGTGCTGGGGGAGAGGTGGGATCAGGCGGCGACCACGAGCGCGGCCGAGATCACACCGAACAGCGCGTAGCCAGATCCGATCATCAGGAAATGCCTGGGATCCCGCTGCGTGGGGACGAGGTAGCGGAGCACGTACCGCTCGAAAGGGAGACGCCGGGCGGCCCTCCTCAGCAGCGCGTTGTACTCCCGGTAGAAAGCCATCATGTGTATGCCCCCGGCGGCGGTTATCCCGCAGAAGGGCAAGGCCCAGAGCCTCGATGGATACAGTCCGACCACGAACGGCGCGGCCAGGACCAGCACGAGCCATACTACCTGTATGCCGAGGTACGTGAACCAGGCAGTCTTGATGCGGTAGCGATGGGCCATGTCGAAAACGGGATTCTACCCACAGCCGGAGTGCGGGACACGAACAGCCAATTCCCGGACGCACCTGTAAACTGACCCTGAGAACAAAAGACGGGAGAACCATGATCCAAGACTCCATCATCGCCGACCCATCGCTGGCAGCCGAGGGAAACAGGAAGATAGACTGGGCCGCCCAGCACTGCCCCGTGCTGAACACCATCGCGAAAGAACAACTCGCCGACGGCTCCCTGCGGGGCCGCAAAGTCTCAGTCACCGTCCACCTCGAAGCAAAGACCGCCTACCTCGCGGTATTGCTGCACGAGGCCGGGGCCGAGGTCACGGTGACGGGCAGCAACCCGCTCTCCACCCAGGATTCTGTGTCTGCCGCGCTCGTGGAGCGGGGCATCCGGGTTTTCGCAACCCACGACCCGAGCGATGAAGATTTCGAGCGGTACATCCACCTGTCGCTCGAGACAGAGCCAGACTTGCTCTTGGATGACGGGGCAGAGCTCGTCGGACGGCTCATCACGGATCACCCCGATCTTATAGATAAGGTCGAGGGCGCAACCGAGACAACTACGACGGGCATCCTGAAGGTGAAGGCTATGACAGGCGAAGGCGTGCTTCCTTTCCCCGTGCTAGGCATCAACGACGCCCGCATGAAGCACCTTTTCGATAACCGCTACGGGACCGGTCATTCCTCCATCGTTAGCCTGCTCGCCAACACAAACCTTTTCCTCTCCGGGCAGGTAGTCGTGGTCATGGGCTTCGGGTGGGTGAGCCGGGGTCTCGCCAAGTACGCGGCGGGCTTTGGGGCGCGGGTAGTCGTGTGTGAGCCGGATCCCGTGAAGCTCCTCGAAGCCCACGCAGAGGGATACGAGGTGATGAACTCCATGCAGGCCGCCGAGGTCGGGGACTTCTTCCTCACGGGCACCGGCAATCTGCGCGTGTTGCGTCGGGAGCATTTCGACAGGATGAAGAGCGGAGCCATCCTCGCGAACGCGGGACACTACGACCACGAGTTCGACGTGGCGGCGCTCAGGCAGATGGCTGTCGCCGAACGCGAGGTGCGTGAGAACGTGACCGAGTACGAACTGGAGGATGGACGGAGGCTGCACGTGATCGCACGGGGCAGGCTGCTGAACTCAGGGGCTGGAGACGGTCATCCGGTGGAGATAATGGACCTCACTTTCGCCCTGCACGCGCTCGGCATCCACCACCTCGCGGGCCACGCCGGGGATTTCGAGCGCGGCATCCAGCCTCTTCCCTCAGAGATCGACGAACAGGTCGCGCGCATCAAGCTCCAGACGATGGGCGTCGAGCCCGAGACGTTGACGGAAGAGCAGATCCGGTACCAGCAGAGCTGGCGATGAGGATAGCTGTCAGCCATCAGCGGTCAGATTTCGGCCCGGCGATTTCTGGAGGGTAGATGAGCCCGGCATCTTATGATGAGATCGCTGTGTGGTACGACGAACGCATCCGGGAAGGGCCGCTGGGGCTGTTTCACCTCTTCGTGGTCCCGGAAGTGCTGAAACTCGCTGGCGTCGTGGAGGGACGGCAAATATGCGACCTCGCGTGCGGCCAGGGGGCCGTCGCCCGCCGACTGGCAAAAAGAGGAGCAAACGTCGTCGGTGTGGACGTTTCGTCCAAGATGCTCGACCTCGCCAGGCGCTACGAGCGTGACGAACCGCTCGGCGTCACGTACACCCGTGACGATGCCCAAACGCTGGCCGCATTCGCTGATGAGGCTTTCGACGGCGTGGTTTGCAACATGGCCCTGACGGACATACCTGACCTGGGGAAGACGCTGCGCTCGGTGGCCCGCGTGCTCCTTCCCGGTGGATGGTTCGTCTTCTCGATAGTGCCGCCGTACTTCCAGTCGCCGGGTTCTCCCCGTTTCGTGCAGGATGATGAAGGCGTGGTCTCGGGCATCGAAGTGAGAGATTATTTTTCGGAAGGATTCTGGCGGCGTGTCGAACCTAATGGTGTCCGCGGCCGGGTTGGCGCCTACCACCGCACCTTGAGTACCTGCGTAAACTCACTGGTGGACGCTGGGCTCCACATCGAAAACTTCGTAGAGCCACGGGTCACTGGTTCATTGGCCGAGTTTGCACCGGTATACGAGAGCGTTCCGGCGGTTCTGATCTCAAGGTGCCGTAAGGTGTCAGGTTATGGAGGAAGAGAAGGCATGAAAGTTGGTGAGCCCTAATTTGGCCCACGTGAGGCCCATGCGGAAGGATGACGTCGGTGCGGCCTATGAGATGGCCTCCATCGCCTTCGCGGATAGCGAAGAGCTGGCGAACCGGACCCCGGAAGAGATCGAGGGCCGTATGTCCCGCTACGAGAATCTTCTGGGCCATGATCCGGATGGATGCTGGGTGGCTGAGGATGACGGGCGCGTCGTGGGGGCGGCCGTCTCCGGTGTTCGGGAAGGATTGTGGGTTCTCTCTTTGTTCGTGGTAGACGAAGGAAACCGCGGTGCTGGCATCGGGGGTGAGTTGATGCGCGCGGCACTGGCGTATGGAGAGGGCTGTGAGGCGGGTATGATCGCCTCCTCCACCCATCCAGCCGCGATGCGGAGCTACGCCAACGCCGGTTTCGTTCTTCATCCCACCTTCACCGCCAAAGGAAAGGTTCGCCGCGAGAACATCCCCGACACCCCCAAAGTGCGTGAAGGCGGCAAGGACGACCTCGCGCTCGCCGCCGATGTGGACAGGCAACTGCGTGGCGCTGCGCATGGGGTGGACCTCGAATTCATGCTCACGAGGACGAAGATGCTAGTGGCTGATGGCGCACGAGGCAGGGGATACGCGGTCGTTCAGGAAGATGGGGTTAGGCTGCTCGGGGCGACCGACCGCGAGACGGCTTCGGAGTTGCTGTGGGCCTCCCTGGCAAAGACTGGTTCTGGCGGGGAGATCGAGGTGTCCTGGATCACGGCTTCACAGGACTGGGCAGTACGCGTAGTCCTCGACGCCGGTCTGGACCTCCATCCCGACGGTCCCATCTGCGTGAAAGGAACCCCCGGCCCCCTGACACCGTATCTCCCGAGCGGGCCATATCTCTAGTATGCCGCGCACCCTCACCATCCGCTTCACTGGCTTCCGCGAATGTCCCAACTGTGGGGGACGGGGAGATGACGGAACATCGTGGCGTCCGCTGGAGTGCAAGCGCTGCAAAGGACGCGGACAACTCGTAACAAGCGTGGAGATAGAAGACTCTGAGCGTGGGATGTTGCCAGCCTCGGCCTACGATTTCAACGCGCTGGGCGAGGTGTTCCTGCTGGACTTCGACGAGGATGATGAGATAGAGGTCATTCGTCCGGAGTCCGCGTGGGATCAACGTGGGCCATCATCCTGAGCCCCTGCGCCAGGGCCGCGACTCCCCCGACCAGCATGATGTCGAAGATGGCGCCGAACCGAAAGTACGATGGCCTCCCTATGTTGCCCAACTTCTCCTGGTAGGCTGCGGGGTTCGCGAGGGCGGCCCAGTCGAAGGCTAGCGGAAACAGCGCCCACTCGACGAAAGTCGCACCTGTCACCATAAAGATGGCAGCCACCACGCCCCACCAGCCGCCCCTGAAGACCAGTATGCCAGCGAGCGCCACTATCACCACCAGGTTGGTCAGCACTATCAACTGTTCAGTCCCCGTGCCTTTGAACGCGGCCTTGAACGCAAACACGTTGGCCCCGAAACCAAAAATGATGGCGGCGAAGGTACAGACGATGGTAAGCGCCAGCAGGGATCTCTTGTCTTTGCTCACGGGCAGATTATAGCTATCAGACGCCAGGTTTCGGGTCGCCGTCTGACCGGACAGCCCGATCACGAGACGAATCCTGGTTCACCTGCCGTTACCTTTCTGGAGCTTGTAGCGCATCAGCCAGCTTTTCGACCACCGCTTTCACTGGGAGGCGGTTTTTGAAGGGGATCACCTCTCCCTTCGCGGCTTCTTGGAGGGCTTCGGGTGATGTGCCGAGGTTCTCTGAAGCGGCGATCAGGAGCCGGTGTCCACGATCTCGGGCCTCCCTCAACAGGGCGACGCGCTCGATGAGGTTGCGCTCGGACCAGAAACCCAATATCTCCAGATGCACAGTCTCCCCAGATTCGTTCTTGAGCGTGAAGTCCGGTACGAGCGCTGTTTTTAGTTCCGCGAACGGCAGCACGCCGGCCCCGGCTTCGAGTTTCCAGCCTCCTGTATCTTTGGCCCGTTCCCACGCCTTTACGAACGCCTCCTGTACCTCGCTGTCGCGTTCGCGCAGTTCTTTCGGGCCAGCGTAGTGGCTGGCGAGGCCGGGAGAGTCCGAGTCTAGTTCCAG
>JACDAR010000287.1 GCA_013695335.1 Rubrobacter sp. | reverse complement strand
ACACGAAACCCTTGGTGAGCCTTACAGGGACCGCTACGAGTTCGTCGTGGTTGATGAGTTCCAGGACACCAACCCGGCCCAGCTCCGCTTCGTCGAGCTTCTCGCTGGCGGTGACCTCTCCAGGGTGGTGGTTATCGGGGACGACTTGCAGAGCATCTATAACTTCACTGGCGCTTCGATCCGTAACATCCAGCGCTTCGAGGAGGAGGCCGGAGTACCCATCGGCAGCCGCACTTTTCCCCTGGCCGTGAACTTCCGGTCTGGGACCCGCATCCTGGACCTCGCCAACCACATCGCCGCCGCCGTCCATCCAGAGAACAGCCCGGACGAGCCGAAGATCCTGCGCCCGAGGGACGACGCGCCCTCCGGCGGGGTGTCAGCCTTCGTCGGCGTCTCGGATACCGAAGAGGCGGAGGAGATCACCCGTCGCATACAGGATCTGCTGCGTGACGGCGCGTCACCGTCATCGTGCGCGGTGCTGGTCCGGCGCTGGTCCCAGGCGCCGCCTGTTCTCGCGGCGCTAACGGATGCGGGGATTCCCTGCGAGATCGTGGAGGGCGGAGACCTCCTCTCGCGGCCCGAGGTCCGCTTCGTCTCAGACCACCTTCGTCTTGTGGCGGATCCGGGCAACTCGGGCGAGAGCTTGATCCGCCTGCTCTCACGTGCCCCGTCACTCCTCGACGCCAACGATCTGCGCGCCGTCTTCGGCGCCCCAGGCGGCCCGGAGGCCGCGCTTCGCAACCCGCTCTCTGTGCCCGGCCTCTCGGCCCCGGCCCGCCGCCGGGTCGCTGACCTCTCACTGGTTCTCGCCAGCCTGGAGGCTGAGATGGCGGCTGCGGATTCCCTTGGTGCGTTCGTGGAGCGGACTGTGGGGGTGACGGGACTCGGGCACGAGCTACGGTCCAGCCCCGAACAGCATGCGGAACTCGCCCTCCAGTTCATAGGTCTCTTCCGCGACGTGGCGGCGGAGTTCGGCGAGACGCGTTTTATCGGCGAGTTCATGCGCTACCTCGAAGTGAGCGCCGAGTCCCGCTCCGCCGAATCCGTCTCGCCCCCCTCTGGAGAGACGGACTCCGTGCGGGTGACCACGATCCACAGGGCCAAGGGCCTGGAGTTCGACCACGTCTTCGTGCCCGGCCTCTCCGCAAGGCTCTTCCCTGAGGAGAGATCCCAGGATTCCGCCCTCGCTTCGGCCACAGCCCTGCCCCCGTCGCTGAAACGCGACCCCGACCCGGCAGCCAGGGATGCCTACGACGACATGGACGGCCCCGCGCTCAAGGAGGCGCTCGCCCTCGGAACGCGGGAGGAGGAGGGCCGCCTCTTCTACGTCGCCTGCACCCGCGCCCGCACCACCCTTACCCTGAGCCGCGCCCACTATTACAGGGATAACGTCAAAGCGAAGTCCGAGGGAGCATTCTGGGATCTTCTCGAACAGGCTCCCGAATCTTCCGCCCTCGACATCGCGGTGGAGCCAGAGGCGCCAGAACAGAATCCCAACCTGAGGGAAGGGGGGATCCGAAGTGACCGTGACCAGGACACCTGGCCCATCTCCGCGATGGCCGATGGGGATGACGCGGGGGTGGCAAACGATCTCGGGGTGACGGGCTGGGAGGCGGAGCTAGCTGGCCTGCGCCGCGACGCGGTGAAAATCCCAGAGAGGCTGCGGCCCAGGCACGTGCTTCCGGCGCCCGAGACCCACTCGCCGAGCTCGCTCATGGAGCTGGAGACCTGCGCCCGCCGCTATTACTACACGCGCGTCTTCCCTGTGCCTTTCGGCTCGGAGAGGATGGAGGAATCCCAGTCATACGGCAGCGCAGTACACGCCTGGATCGAGAACGGCATGGCCGGTGACCCACCGAAGGACGAAGCTGCGGTCGCATTGAACGGCACGAACCGTTCGGGCTACGCAACTCGAAACGGCGGCGCTTCTCGTTCCGGATCGGTAACGGACTTCCGACATACCGAATACGCGGTGCGGGCGTCGTCCTATCCGCTGCACGAAGGGCACGGCATACCCGAGAACGGGCCAGCGAGGATGGTAGAGGTGTCGTTCGCCATCGAGATCGGTGGTGCTGAGGTGCGGGGCAGGATCGACGCCGTATTCCTGGACGAAGACGGCACGGTGCATCTCATAGACTGGAAGACGGGCAAACCTCGGGCGAGCTACGCCGAACGCCTGCAACTACCCCTCTACGACCTCGCCGCCAACAGGCTGTGGGGCGTGGACCCCGAACGCGTGCGGCTCGCTTATGTGTTCGTGCCGGGAGGGGAGAAGGTCGAGGTCGAGATGGGGGAGAGCGCCCTGGTGAGGGCTGAGGAGCGGGTGATCCGGGCACTCGAGACGATACGCGAGGGGGCCTATGCGCCGAAGCCTTCGCGTTACGCGTGCTCGTACTGCCCCGTAATGGGTGTCCTGATAGACGGATGCCCGGAGGAGGTGCCAGAGGAATGAGCGAATCCGCAGCAAAAGCCCTCGTGATGGTCGTTTCCAGAAACGAGGCCGTCGACACGGCAGTCTCGACGTTCCAGCCCGAGATCCTCGGCATTATATCCTCCCAGAATTTCCTCGGACCGGTCGCCAGGAAATGCGCGGACCTGGAGTCGCGGATGACGGTCCTGTACAGGCTCGTGGATTCTCCGATGGAAATCCATAACGCCTTCGAGCGCTTCGAGCATCTCCTCGCGGAGCTAGAATCCCTCGGCTACACGGCGGACGACACCGTACTCGACGTGTCCGGGGGCACGACGCCCATGCGCCTTGGACCCGCACTCGCCGCCATGCAGCGCGGCATCCGGATGGTCCACCAGCGGGTGGTTCAGAGCTTCATTGCGGGCGACTGGAAGGTCGACCCGGAGCGCCCACGAGAGGTGGTGCCCATGGACAACCCCCTGGAGTCTACGGGCCTCCTGCGCGAAGGACAGGCCATGCAGCTATTCGACCGAAGGGATTACGGTGCTGCGGCCCTGGTCTTCGGGGATGTTCTCGCCAAGGTGACCGGGGCGGAGAGGAGGCACTACTACAGAGGTTTGCTCCTCCTGTCCGAAGGCTACGCGGCCTGGGACGTGGCCGACTACGGCGCCGCCCTGAAGAAGCTGGGCTCGGCCCGCCAGGAGCTTTCCGCGGGGTTTTCGGAGCAATCCCTCTCCGGGCGCGCGTCGGCGCTGGCAGGGCGTATCTCTGCCCATCTCTCGTTCCTGGGCAAGGTGCGGGGAGAACTCTCTGCTGAGAGCGTTGTGGACATGTTGGAGAATGCCCGGCGCCGCATCTTGGATCAGGGGCGTTACGATGATGGCGTCGCCCGCCTGTACCGGGCGGTGGAGATGTTCCATCAGTGGCGCCTCAAGGAACATAACTCCGTCTCGACGAAGGATGTGGATTGGGACGAGGTCTCTGAAGATGCCCGCACGAAGTTTCTGGAGGCGACGCATCTACCAGAACTGCCGGACCATCTCGACCTCACGCGCGCCAGGGCGCTCGACCGCATTTTGAACGGCGACGTGGCGGAGGACGGCAACTTATTCCGCAACCTGCTCCAGCAGCGCAACAGATCCATCCTCGCCCACGGCCTCGAACCCATAGGCGAAAAGGCTGCCCTGAAATTCCTCGAATACGTGGACGGCATGGTGGGCGAAACGGAGAATCGGGTGGCAGCCTCGCATGTCTCCCTGGAGCAAGAGTAGATGACGACCAGAGACGTTTTGCGAGGTCGGGAGGTGTTTCGGGGAGGATGGACTCCACACCGCATGAGGGGATCGAAAGAGTCCGCAAGCCGCGAAGGTGTCCGGCTTGCTCGTCGGGTACTGTGGCGAGGATACTTTACGGGATGCCCGCGTTCAGTGAGGGGCTGAGAAGAGGGCTGGATGAAGGTAGGATCACGCTGGGCGGTTGCGTTGTATCCGACGATGACCCCGCCTGGAAATGCAAAGCCTGCGGGCAACAGATCTGGCGTAAGGATAGTGGTTTCGATTGGATGGAAAGATGCAGGGGATAGGAGCTAGATGGCAGTAAAGAAATCCGAACTTTACCGGTCCCTGTGGAGTAGCTGCGACGAGCTGCGCGGCGGCATGGACGCGAGCCAGTACAAGGACTACGTGCTGACGCTACTCTTCTTGAAGTACGTGTCGGACAAGTACGCAGGGAAGGCCAACGCGCTGGTGAAGATCCCCGACAACGGCAGCTTCGGCGACATCGTGAAGCTCAGGGGCGACAAGGATATAGGCGAGAAGATGAACAAGGTCCTGCGTGAGCTGGCCGAGGCGAACGACCTCGTAGGCGTCATAGACATCGCGGACTTCGACTCCGACGATAAGCTCGGCAGCGGGCGCGAGAAACAGAACCGCCTCTCCAACCTCGTCGGCATCTTCGCCGGGA
>JACDAR010000281.1 GCA_013695335.1 Rubrobacter sp. | reverse complement strand
CGCAATCGGACTGCGGTCTGGGAGAGCGCTTCGTCGTCCAGGATCGCCTCGACCCAGAGGACGCGCTCCCCCCCCTCCCCGAAATCCGCGGGGATCTCGAACCCTGCGGTCACGGTTGTGGAGTTCTCGGGGCCGTCTAGCCACACAGAGAACTCCTCTGACTCGTCTATGGTGGAGCCGTCCTCGTCCGTGATGAGGATGCGGGCCATCCGCAAGTCCCCCTCCACCGCGTGCTCGCAGCCCTCGAATTTAGCGTACACCACGAAGGATGTCTCGTCACCTGTTGGCCGGATCTCATCGAGTATCCCGAAGAGCGTGAGCTTTCCTTCGAAGTCCGCGCAGTTCTCCGCGAGGACGAGCGCCGTGCATTCGACGACGCCCTCGCACGTTTGATCCCTATCCACGCGCAGGCCCGCCGTTCTCACTCAGCCCATCCAATGAGCCATCAGACGAACCGTTTGCTTCGGGGAGGCCGGCGGCAGATGCACCGAGTATGTCTTCACCGGAGATCTCATCCAGCGACAACTCGTCGGTGGCCCCGTCGGCGTCGGCGCTGCGGGAGGCAACGACCTTGGCGAGGGCGCTTACCGAGTCGCCGGTGCGCAGGTTCATCACCCTCACGCCCTGTGCAGTGCGTCCCTGCCGCGACACGGACTCGGCATCAATGCGGATGGTAGTCCCGAAGTTGGAGACGATTACCAGCTCGTGAAGCTCGGAGCGGACTACCCGCACGCCGGCGAGCTGCCCCCGCTCGCCGTCGGTCTTCATGGCGATTACGCCCTGCCCCCCGCGGCCCTGTACCCTGAACTCCGAGATCGCGGTTCGCTTGCCGAAGCCTTTCTCGGTGATCATGAACAGATCAGCCTGAACGCCGCCCTCTGAGACCACGTCCATCGAGAGAACGTCGTCGTCTTTCTTGAGCGTGATGCCCTTTACCCCGGCCGTTGCACGACCCTGGGATCTCGCATCCTTCTGGCGGAACTTGAGCCCCTTGCCGCTGCGGGTCACGAGCACAACCTCGTCGCCCTCGGAGGCGTGGCGCACGTCAATAAGCTCGTCGTTCTCGGCCAGGTTGATGGCGATGATGCCTGTCTCCTTGAGCGGCGTGTTGTACTCGAGGAACTTCGACTTCTTGACCACGCCCTTCCTGGTGGCGAAGAGCAGGTACTCCGCCTCCTTGAACTCTTTGGTCTGGATGACGGTGGCGATCCTCTCACCTTGCGCGAGCGGCAGCAGGTTGGCGATGTGGCGCCCCTTCGCCGTCCGGCCCATGCGCGGGAGCTGATGTACCTTGAGCCGGTACACCTTGCCCTGGTTGGTGAAGAAGAGCATGTAGTGGTGGGTTGTGGTGATGAAGAGGTGCTCGATGTAGTCGCCCTCTTTCAGCTCCATCCCGGCGACGCCGACCCCGCCCCGACCCTGCTTGCGGAACGTGTTTACGGGGACGCTCTTCAGGTAGCCGCCGTTAGAGATGGAGATCACCATCTCCTCCTCGGCGATGAGGTCCTCGATCTCAAAGTCAACGCCCTCTTCCGCGGTGATCGCCGTCCGCCGCTCGTCGCCGTAGGCAGCCCTGACCTCGGCGAGCTCGTCCTTGACGATCCCATACACCTTCGAGTCGTCGGCGAGCACGCTTTCGAGGTATTCGATCTTCTCGCGCAGATCCTTGTGCTCAGCCTCGACCTTCTGGCGCTCCATGGCGGTGAGCCGCTGCAATCGCAGGTCCAGGATGGCCTGCGCCTGACGCTCGGAGAGCTTGAAGTTCTTCATCAGGTTGTTGCGGGCCGACTCGATGCTCCGGCTCTTGCGGATAGTGGCGACGACCTCATCCAGGTTGGAGAGGGCTATCAGCAGCCCTTCGAGGATGTGCGCCCGTGCCTGCGCCCGCTCGAGTTCGTATTGCGTCCTGCGGGTGACCACGTCGAACTGGTGCGCCACGTAGTGCTTGAGCACCTGCCTGTACGAGAGTGTGCGGGGCACCCCGTCCACCAGCGCCACCAGGTTCACGCCGAAGCTCTGCTGCATCTGGGTGTGCTTGTACAGGTTATTCAGCACGACCTTCGGCACGGCCTCGCGTTTCAGTTCGATCACTATCCGCATCCCGTTGCGGTCTGACTCGTCTCGCAGGTCGGAGATATCGGTGAGCTTGCGGTCCTTGACCAGCTCGGCGATCTTCTGGAGCAGGTAGCTCTTGTTGACCTGGTAAGGGATCTCCGTGACCACGATCTGGGTTCGGTTGCCCTTGATCTGCTCTGTGTGCGCCTTCGCCTGAACCTTCACCGAACCGCGCCCGGTCTCTATGGCGTCCTTGATGCCGCGAAGACCGACGATCACACCGCCCGTCGGGAAATCCGGCCCCTTGATGTACTTCGCGACCGCCTCGTCGTCCATCTCTGGATCGTCTATGAGAGCCGCGGTGGCGTCTATGACTTCACCGAGGTTGTGCGGTGGGATCTTGGTAGCCATCCCGACCGCGATGCCGTCGGAGCCGTTGACGAGCAGGTTCGGGAACCGCGCCGGCATCACCGACGGCTTGCGCAGGCTCTCGTCGAAGTTCGGCTCGAAGTCCACGGTATTTGCGTTGATATCCCGCAGCATCTCGGTAGCCATGCGGGTCATCCGCGCCTCGGTGTAGCGCATGGCCGCCGCCGGGTCGCCGTCAACCGAACCGAAGTTGCCCTGCCCATCCACGAGCGGATAGCGCATCGAGAAGGTCTGCGCCAGCCGCACGAGCGTGTCGTAGACTGCGGCGTCGCCGTGGGGGTGGTATTTACCGATGGTCTCGCCGACTACCGTCGCGCTCTTCCGATATGGCCGGTTGGGCTGGAGGCCAAGGTCGTGCATCGCGTAGAGCACGTGACGGTGTACGGGTTTCAGGCCGTCGCGCACGTCAGGTAGGGCGCGAGAGACGATCACGCTCATCGCATAGGAGAGGAACGAGTCCTTGATCTCATCCTCTATCGAATGTGGCCTTATGTTTCCCGAAAAAGTATCAAGCATCGTGTTTCCTCGTTATGTCGGTCCTGGTGTTCAGATGTCCCCTCCCGCTTCTAAGCGTCCAGGTTCTTCACGTCGCGGGCGTTTGCCTCAATGAACCGTTTGCGCGGCTCGACCTTGTCGCCCATGAGGTCCGTGAACAGTTCATCCGCCGCCACCGCCGAGTCCACAGTCACCTGCAAGAGCGTCCTGTTCTGGGGGTCCATGGTGGTGTCCCAGAGCTGGGTGGGGTTCATCTCCCCGAGGCCCTTGAAGCGGCCGATGCTGGCGTTGCCGTTGGCGTTGAGGCGCGTCAGGGTCGCACGTAGCTCCGCGTCGTTATAGACGTAGTAATCCTTGCGCTGGTGTGTCACTTTGAAGAGCGGCGGCTGCGCGATGTACACGTAGCCAGCCTCGATGAGTTCCGGCATGTTACGGAACAAGAACGTCAGGATCAGCGTCCTGATGTGGCTGCCGTCAACGTCGGCGTCGGTCATGATGACGATCTTGTTGTAGCGGGTGTTCTCGATGTTGAAAGTCTCCCCCATCCCAGCGCCGATGGCGGAGATCATGGCCTGTATCTCCACGTTGGAGAGCACCTTGTTGATGTTTGCCTTCTCGACGTTGAGGATCTTGCCGCGCAGAGGCAGGATTGCCTGGAACCCCCTCTCCCTTCCCTGCTTGGCCGAGCCTCCCGCCGAATCTCCCTCGACTATATAAAGCTCGCTCCTCGCAGGGTCCTTGCTCGCGCAATCCGCCAGTTTGCCCGGCAGCGTCGAGCTCTCCAGGTAGCCCTTGCGGATGGTGTCGCGCACCTTCCTGGCGGCCTGACGCGCCCTCGCGGCCTGAAGCGCCTTGTTGATGATCGCCTTCGCCTCGGAGGGCTTCTCCTCTAGAAATTCAGAGAGGAAGCGGTTGGTCGAGGTCTCGACGAGACCCTTGACCTCGGTGTTCCCGAGCTTGGTCTTGGTCTGCCCCTCGAACTGCGGCTCGGCGAGCTTCACGCTGATGACAGCCGCAAGCCCCTCCCTGATGTCGTCGCCGGTGAGGCTCTCCTCTTTCTCCTTGAGGAGACCCTTCTGGCGGGCATAGGCGTTGATCGTTCGCGACAGTGCGGACCGAAACCCAGAGAGATGCGCCCCGCCTTCATGGGTGTTGATGTTGTTGGCGAACGAGAAGACCGAATCCTGGAACCCGCTGTTCCACTGCAACGCCACCTCGACGGCCCCTGTATCTTCCTCGCGCTCCAGATAGAAGACCGTCTTGTGGACCGGGTCTTTGGCGTCGTTGATGTGCGCCACGAAGTCCCTGATGCCGCCCTCGTACTGGTACGTCACATCCCGGTCTTCCTCGCGCTCGTCAACGAGCCGGATCTTCAAGTTCTTGTTCAGGAAAGCCGACTCCCGGAACCGCCGCGTCAGTGTGTCGAAAGACAACTCGCGGGTCTCCGTGAAGACCTCCGGGTCCGGAGAGAAGCTGATGGTCGTCCCGGTCCCCTCGCCCCTCTTGAGCTTGCGGTCTTTCGTCATCGCTCCTTGCGGGAAGCCGCGCTCGTAACGCTGGCTCCACAAATGTCCCTCACGCCGAACCTCGACCTCGAGCCACTCCGAAAGCGCGTTCACCACCGAAGCGCCGACGCCGTGCAACCCGCCAGACACCTTGTAACCCTGCCCGTCGAACTTGCCGCCGGCGTGCAGCGTGGTCATGATGACCTCGGCCGCCGACTTGCCGTACTTCGCCATCTCCCCGACAGGCATCCCGCGCCCATCGTCCGTCACCGAGACCGAGTTGTCCGTGTGGACCGTGATCAGGATTTCCGAGCAGTATCCGGCTAGCGCCTCGTCTATGGAGTTGTCCACTATCTCCCAGACGAGATGATGCAACCCTCTTGGCCCCGTGGAGCCAATGTACATACCAGGGCGGCGCTTGACGGCTTCGAGGCCCTCGAGTACCTGAATTGATTCCGCGCCGTAAGTGCTCTCGGAATGCTTACTGGCTTGTTTAGCCCCCAACGAGGACCCTCCTCATCTCTTGATCGAATCGAACGCGCGAACCGTTCTTTTGAAAGTAGCTCTGCACCCCGAAATTGTAACACACCTCGTACGCTTTCCCAACCGCGAACTCGCGGTTTTGCGGCTTATCTAAGCGGTTCGGAAGCTGCCATGCCGTTCCGCGACACGCTCCATGACACCATCCGTGGTGGTCTCCATTATCGCGCCACCAGATATGCGTACGACCTGCGCCCGCCGGAGTATTTCCTCGTCGAAATATTCGAGGTTGGTGGTGGAGATAACCGCCTGCGTGCTCTCCAGGAAATACCCTGCCAGGAACTCCCTCCTGCGCCCGTCGAGCTCGCTCATCACGTCGTCGAAGAGCAGGATCGGGTCCTCCCCCGTCACACCACGAACGTGGTCCCTCGCCGCGAACTTGAGCGCGAGCGTTGCCATCCGCTGCTGCCCCTGCGACCCGAACGTAGTCAGGTCCACCCCGCCGAGCGACACCTCGAAGTCGTCCCTGTGCGGCCCGACAGACGTTGTGCCGCGTTCGATGTCGGCGTCGTGAGCCTCCCTGAGCGCCTCGGCGTAGTCTTCCGGGGCCGCGCTATGCGAATAGTGCACGGCGGCCTTCTCAGGGCCGTACAGGGCCCTTAGAGAGGAAGCGAAGTGCTCGTCGAGGACCGGCATTGCCTCGTCGCGGCCACGAAGTATCTGTTCTCCCAGATCCACCACCTTCCTATCCCAGGTCGCGAGCGTGCGCTCCGAGGAGAAACCATCCCGAATGCGCCGCAGGAGCTGGTTGCGTTGCTGGACGGCTTTGGCGTAGTCGAGGGCCGCCCTGGCGTAGGCTGGACGCAGGATCGAGAGCAGGTCGTCCAGATACTCCCTGCGGTCGGACGGCGCGCCCTTGACGATGCGGATGTCGTCAGGGAAGAAGTTCACTGCCCGGACCCCCGCGCCGCCAGCGGCATAGGCTGACAGCGCGGGACCCGGCGCGCCGTCCACGGTGAGGCGTTTCTTCTGGCCCGGCGCGTATCCAACCGCCACCATGCGCTCCTGGCCCGAGCCTCCGACCGCTATGCGCGCTTCGGTGCGGGCAAAGTCCGCGCCCCAGCGGACTACCTCGGGGTCGCTCGGGGTGCGGGGCGAGGAGCCGGTGACGGCGAAAGCGATGGCTTCGAGGAGGTTTGTTTTTCCCTGGGCATTCTCACCGACCACGATGTTCAGGCCGGGTTTGAGCAGAACCGTGTCGTCGGCGTAGTTGCGGAAGTTTATGAGCCGCAGGGCGCGCAGGTAAGGGGTCAACTTACCTCCACCCTTCCGAATCCCTCCCCCACTTCGATCACGTCTCCGCTCAGGAGCTTGCGTCCGCGGCGGGTTTCGATCTCCCCGTTCACTTTTATCTCGCCGGCCTGAACCAGAATCTTCGCCTCTCCCCCGCTGCTCACGAGGTCAGAAGCCTTGAGCGCCTGGCCGAGCGTCATGCCGGAGGTCACCTCCATGCGGAGGGATCTAGCTCCGCGCCGGGTCGCGCATCGGCATGATCAGGTACAGAAAGTCCGGCTCTTCGCCGGAGCCACCATCATCGCCGTTCTCGCCTGGGACGATGAGACCGGGTTTCAAAGCCTCGTTGAACTTGAAGACCACCTTCTCGGTGTCCACGGCGGAGACGCCATCCAGCAGATATCCAGGGTTGAAGGAGATGTGGAAGTCGTCCTCGCTCGACGCCTCCAGTTTCTCGTGGGCCTCGCCGATCTCCTGGCTGCGCACTATCACCTCGACAGCCCCCTCGGAGAACGACAGGCTCACAGGGACAGGCGGCGTCTGGCGCTGGGCGAAGAGGTTCACGCGCCGGAGAGTCCCGATCAACTCCTCACGCGGCACGGAGATCTGACGTTCGAAGCTGGTTGGCAGCAGACGCTGGTACTCGGGGAAGTTCCCCTCGATGAGCCTGGTTCCGAACAGCACGTCCCCAATCCTGAAGAGCGCCTGGTTCTCAGAGAGCGAGACCTCCACGTGATCCTCATCCGAACCGGAGAAGATCCTGGCGACCTCCTGCATGGCCCGCGCCGGTATGATCGCCTTCCGCGAACCATCGAATGTGGACGCCAGATCCGTCTCCTTGATGCTCAGACGGTACGAGTCGGTAGTGACCATCTTGACCCGCGACTCTTCGAAGCTGATGAGGATGCCAGTCAACACAGGCCGCGTCTCGTCCCGCGAGTACGACCGCGACACTTTCTCGACGGTCTCGACGAGCACCTCGCCCGGCATGGTGAACGAGCCCTCCTCGTCGAAGCGCGGGAGCTGCGGAAAGTCTTCGGCGGCGTACGTCCGGATTTGGTACTCGTTCCGCCCGGTGGTGAGCTTTACGTACCCACCGGAGTGGTCGTGCTCCAGCCGAAGTTCTTCACCAGGCTGCGAGCGCACCACGTCGTTGAAGATCCTGGCAGGCACGACAACCCGCCCCTCCTCCTCGACCTCCGCAGGAGACGAGGTCTGGATGGAGACCTCCATGTCCGTCGCCGACAACCGCACCCCATCTTCCCTCGTCTCCAACAGCACGCCCCCGAGCAGTTGCACGGTCGAACGCGCTGACACTCCCCGTGACACGAGAGCGAGCTTCCTGCTGAAGAGATCCGTGTTGCAAACAGCCCTCATAGCACCTCCCTTTCGTCCTTATTATTATTCTAAAACCATTAATTAATTACATTACTAATAATAATAAGGCCTGTGGATAGTGTGGATAACTCTGGAATTCCCTTTACCTAAGCCGCGCAGCATCCGACCCTCCTGTGGACAAAAATGTGGATAAGTGCCACTTTCCTGTGGACAAATTGTGGATAACTACCCCACTTATCCACAGGCCGAACTTATCCACATTTCTATCCACAACTTTATCCACAGTTTTCACCCCTCTTATCCACAGGTTTATCCACAGGCCGTATTGGAATATGCGTATATAAGCCCTCCATATACGGCATATGAGATGTTGTTATCCACAGAGTCGCCGAGTTTTCCACAGATTATGTGGATAAGTCCGAAATTTTGTGGATAAGTCCCCGAGGGTTGTCCACAGAAGTCGGGAAGGCTGTGGACAGGTTGTGGATAAGTTTTGAAATTGTATGCTTTGGCGGTGTTACAAAGTGGTCCCCCTATGGGGAGGGGGTTTGGGATGTATCTAGGGTGGATTATCGCTTGCTTTTGATGTGGAAGGTGATCTCGTGTATCTGGTTGAAGACGTCGCGATCACTGTTTATGAGGTTGGAGATCTTGGCTGTCGCGTGCATCACTGTGGAGTGGTCACGGCCGCCGAATGCCTTGCCGATCTTGGGCAGAGACTCGTCGGTGAGCTCGCGGCACAGGTACATGGCGATCTGTCGCGGGTACGCGAACGGTTTGGAGCGGCTCTGGCCGAGGAGATCCTGGCGGGCGACGCCGAAGTAGCGGCATACCTCGTGCTGGATGAGCTCGACGGGGATCTCCCTGTATGCCTGATCCGGAAGTATGTCCTTGAGAACCTCCTCCGCGAGGTCCACGCTGATCTCACGCCCGTATAACGACGAATAGGCCAGGATGCGCACCAGCGCGCCTTCGAGCTCCCTGATGTTTGTCGAGACCTTCGAAGCGATGAAGGTGAGAACCTCGTCATCCACTTCGAGGCGGTCCATGATCGCCTTCTTGCGCAAGATGGCGATCCTGGTCTCCAGGTCGGGGGGCTGAATGTCGGTGACGAGCCCCCATTCGAAGCGGCTGATCAGCCGACTCTCCAGCGTCTGGATGTACCTCGGGTGCCTGTCTGATGCTATGGCGATCTGCTTGTTCTCCTCGTACAGAGCGTTGAACGTATGAAAGAACGCCTCCTGGGTCTCGACCTTGTTCTCCAGGAACTGAATGTCGTCTATGAGGAGCACGTCGTTCTCGCGGTAACGTCTCTGGAATTCCAGGGGTGAGTTGGCCCCTATGGAGTTGATGAAGTCGTTGGTGAACTGCTCACATGTGACGTAACGGACCCTCATGCTCGGGTCCTGTTCCTCCACGTACTGCCCCACCGCGTGCAGAAGGTGAGTCTTCCCGAGCCCCACCCCCCCATAAATGAAGAGCGGGTTGTAAACGACGCCAGGCGTCTCGGCGACGGCGAGCGCAGCCGCGTGGGCGAAGCGGTTACCTGCCCCGATTACGAATGTGTCGAAGGTGTATTTGGCTTTGAAAGGCCGCGGGGTCCTGGCGCTGCGCACCGACTCCATACCGTCCACGGCGCTTCCGTTGCCATCCCTCATGCCGCCTGCGGAATTGCGGCCACCGACGCTCACCACCAGGGTAGTGTCCGTGCTTCCGAGCACCGAGCCAAGCGCCTCTTCGAGGAGCGGTCGGAATCTGCTCTCGATATATTCCTTGGCGAAGGCGTTGGGGACGGAGATCTCAAGGCTCTCCTCGTGGAGTTCAACGGGACGGGTTCCCTCGAACCAGACTCGAAGAGATGGAGCATTTATGTGCTCCGAAACTCGGTCGAGTACCTCAGCCCAGACGGTTTCTACCTTCGCGGCCACGTGCTACTTGACCCAGGTGTCTACTATGGCCTCCACGAGATCCCGGCCCAGAGGCGAGATCACACGCTTCCCCGACTCGTCAGTGACCACCAACCCATGCTCTTCGAGAACCGAGAGATCCCTGTACGCGGTGCTGACGCTGATCTCCAGCCGATCCGCGACCGTCGATGGCCCAACCTCGCCGCATTCGAGGACCGTGATGAGCGCCTTCTGCTGACGCTCCGAAATGTTCATCTTGGGTACCGCGTCGGGATACCTCCGCGGCGGCGGCGTTTCCTGAACGACAGGTACATCGCCCTCGGCTGGAACGGAGATCGTCACCACGGCGCCGCCGCCGATGTTGTCCTCCACGAGCAGCGTACCTCCGGCGCGCCCGGCTGTAGTCCTGGCGATGCCAAGACCAGCCCCAACGCCCCGGATCTCATCCAGCGCTTCAGATGTTGCGCCGCTGAACCCGAACTCTATCGCTCTTTCTTTGTTCTGGATACCGGGACCCCTGTCCGAGATTCGTACTGCATTGCCGTGGTCGAAGATGGAGATGACAACACCCCTGTACTCCGCGTGTATGAGGTTCTCCACAGCCTCCCTGACGGCCTCCTCCGGCACCCGGCCTTCAGCCGCCCGGACTTCGTCCATTACGAGCTTCGTGAACTTCGCGGTTGCCGCACGCGGGCTGGCCGCCGCGACCTCGCTCACCTCCGGGCCTCCGTCATTCTGGTACACCGCCACGCGGATGCTGATGCCCGATCTCTCTGCCCTTCTGTCTATGCGCTCGCCGTGGATCATCCCCACGCGGAATTTAACAGCACCCCCGCCATATCGCTACATCAACTAGAAATAAAATGCAACTTTGCAGGCTATTAACAAAGTTATCCACATAGTTATCCACAACTTGTGGATAACTCTCCCAAGATCGGACGTAATTTCCCACATTGCTCCCCAAAATCGCATGTGGACGAGCCTGGATGATCCACCTCGGCCTCGAAACTACACATGTAAAACACCATTTTGCAGAACTTTTCTCGAAAGAAAAGAGATCAGGCCTCCGAAAGACCACCGCAAGAACTCGTGGTCTCCATTGGATGGCGCCTGGTAGTTCGGATATACTCCCCGATGCTATTGAAAGGCCATTCGGGAATTTTCTAAGGAGTTTCGATGAAGCGCACTTATCAGCCAAACCGCCGGAAACGAGCGAAGACACACGGATTTCGCAAGCGGATGAGCACTGTGGGAGGACGCAGGGTTATAGGGGACAGGCGACGTCGCGGACGCAAGCAGCTGGCAGTCTGAACCGTTGCCGGTTCGCAAGCGCACTCGGCTCACGGATTCACCTGAGTTCGAGCGGGCGTACCGTGAGGGCAAGGCATTCAGGGGCAAGTTGTTCGCAGTGCACAAGTTCCCGAACGATCTAGGAAACTCCCGGTTGGGCCTATCCGTATCCAAAAAGGTGGGTAACGCGGTCAAGCGCAACGCTGTGCGAAGAAGGCTCAAGGAAGCCTTTCATGCTGTGTTGCCTAGGCTGTCAGGGGCGTCGGACTTCGTGGTATCGGCGCGCCCGTCTGCTGCGGAAGCTAGTTTTGTGGAGTTGCAGGAAGAGATGATCAAGGCTCTAGGGAAGCTCGGTAGCCTGAATGAGGGTCGTAAAACGGAGTCCCAACGATGATGGCGAGGCCCGCAGTGTGGTTGATCCGGGTCTACAAACGGTTCCTCTCCCCCATGCTTCCGCCTTCCTGCAGGTTTTCGCCGAGCTGCTCCCAGTACACCTTGGAAGCTCTGGAAAGATATGGCCTGTTCAAGGGTGGAGCCCTGGGGATATACCGACTGCTGCGCTGCCATCCGTTTTCTAGAGGAGGGTTCGACCCGGTAAAGTGAAGTGTAATTTATGAACTCCGTAGCCAACTTTTTCTCCAACCTGTTTAGCCCGGTAGTCAACGTACTGGGCCAGGTTCTGCTGTATTTCTACAATTTCCTGGACGGGTTCCTTGTGAATCCATGGTGGTTGAGCATCGCGCTGCTCACCGTTGTGGTGCGGACGCTGCTCTTCCCGCTCACCATCAAGCAGGTGAGGAGCATGCGGGCGATGCAGGATCTCAAGCCCGAGATGGATAGGATCCGGAACCAGTACCAGGGCAACCGCCAGAAACAGCAAGAAGAGACTATGAAGCTGTACCAGGAACGCAAGGTGAACCCGCTCGGCGGGTGCCTCCCCATCCTGGTCCAGATGCCCGTGTTTATCGGCATGTTCTACGTAATCCGGAAGTTCGGCGGTTACAGGATTGGTGACCGGGTTATCGCGCCGCAGTACAGCAGCTTCCATGAGGGCGGCATCCTGTGGTTCCAGAATCTCTCGATTGCGGATCCCACCCTGATTCTTCCCATCGTCTCCGCCCTGACCATGCTGGCTGCAACGGAGATCACCGCGAAGAACGTTGACCCGCAGCAGCGGTGGCTCATGCGGCTTCTGCCCATCGGCGTCACGGTGTTCCTTTACAAGTTTCCCGCAGGGCTGTTCGTCTACTGGATAACCTCGAACCTGGTCACGCTGGTGCAGAATTACCTGATCTACAATTACGGTCCAGGCAGGAAGTCCCCCGCTAAAGAGGCTGACAACGGTAATGCCGGGAGAAGCACTGCGGTCGCGGGATCTTCAGACACGCCGCCGAGCCGGAATGGCTCTGAGTATCAAACCGACGCGCCAGAGAACGCCGAAAGCAAGGCGGCCAAATCAGCCAAGAGGAAGCGTAGAAAGAAGAAGAAATGACATCGGAAAGAGAGTTCAACGCTGCAACTGTGGAAGAAGCGATCGTACGGGCAGCGGCCAGCCTTGGCACGCCTGTGGATGAGCTCACCTACGAGGTGATGGATTCTGGAAGCTCCGGCTTTATGGGTATCGGCGCCAGAGACGCCCGAATCATGGTGACGGTGAATGAGTCCACCAACGAAATCATGGACCCGCAACCTGAAACGCCTGATCCTGGCGTTTCCGATGATGATCATGAACCACAGGCTCCAGAATCTCCGGAAGCGGATGAAGAGACACAGAAGACAGTTCCAGATGAATTGCTGCAGGAGACCAGGCAGTACATGGAGACGGTCGTCGGTGGGCTGAATCTGGCTGATGCGAGGCTGGATATCTACGATGCGGGGGATTTCGTGGCCGTGGATGTGACCACGGAAGAAGCTGGCCTGTTTATAGGCCAGAAAGGCGAAACCATCGATGCGCTGCAATATCTTCTGAACGTGGCGGTCTATAGGGACCGCCCCTTCGCCAAACGAATTATTCTGGACTCAGAGGGTTATCGGCAGCGACGCATCGAAGCCCTCCAGGGCATGGCCCATCGCAGTGCGCGTCGTGCCGTGCGTGAAAAGCGCATGATCGAACTGCCCCCCATGAACCCCGCGGAACGCCGCGTCGTCCACATTTTCCTGAAGGACAACGAGCGCGTCACCACAGCCAGCGATGGCGCTGGAGATAATCGCAGGGTCTGCATCTCACCGGCCTGAGCCTCCGAGCGTTTCACGTGAAACGGCAGAGCTTGGCAGATGTACGCATATGCAAACAATTGCCCGGCATGCGACTTTCAGCAATCGTAGTAGCGCGATGTTTCACGTGAAACGGGGCAGATGCACGTAAGGCAGTTGTTTGTGGAGCAGGCGGATCAGTGGGGGATTTCGGAGGCAGAGCCTGTATTGAATGGCCTGCTTCCCTATGCAGGGTTACTGAGCAGCTATGACACGGCAAATGTCATCGGAACCCGTGATCCTGATACATTGCTACTGGATCATGTCCTCGATTCATTGAGTTGTTTCCTGTTTCGTCCACTTTGGCAGGCACGGAGCCTTGTTGATGTGGGTTCGGGGGCCGGATTGCCCGGGATTCCGCTCAAAATAGCATCGCCAAAGATGAGCACAACGCTGATCGAATCGACCGGAAAAAAGGCACGATTTCTCGAGCTAGCCGCCCAGACACTCGGGCTCAGCGACGCAACCGTAAAGAATCAGCGGGTGGAAGAGGTAGCTTTCGAGCAAGATCAAAGATCCGGCTACGATGTAGCAACGGCCCGGGCGGTGTCATCGCTGCCGGTTTTGGCGGAGTATTGTGTGCCGCTCATCCGTGAAGAGGGGCATGTAATCGCTATGAAAGGGGAGCTTTCTGCCAAAGAGCTGGAAAAAGGTGAGCGCGCGGCTGCGAAACTGGGTGCGCGGCTCGTCGAGATTATCTCAGTACCGATGAATCCGGAAATGCGGGCCAGAGATCGGAACCTGGTGATTCTGCAGAAGGTGAATCCCACGCCTGACGCATATCCGCGTAGGGCTGGAAGGGCAACCAGGCGTCCTCTTGGGGAAGAATAGCGAACCTATCCACGAACCGTCGTGCTAATATGCCAGGCGTGACGACCGTTGTAGCGATAGTCAACCAAAAGGGTGGAGTGGGGAAGAGTACTACCGCTATCAACCTGGCGGCGTATCTCGCCGGCAGGGGTGAACGGGTACTCGTCGTGGATATGGACCCACAGAGCAACGCAACGAGTGGACTTGGAGTTGCGCCGGAGCCAGATCGGAGCATGTACGAGGTTTTGCTCGAGGGCAGCCGGCTGCAAGACGTTGCGCTAGAGACCGATGTCTCCGGCCTCGAAGTGGCGCCGTCGAGCATCAACCTGGTTGGGGCGGAAGTGGAATTGGTATCCGCGCTAGCACGCGAGTTCAAACTCAAGAAAGCCCTGGAAAAGCTGCCTTCTGGAGCTTATGATCGGGTGCTTCTGGATTGCCCGCCGTCCCTGGACCTCCTCACCCTCAACGCGCTAACCGCCGCGCACGAAGTGCTTATCCCTATACAGTGCGAATACTACGCACTCGAAGGGCTCACCCAGTTGATGCGCAGTATCAGGATGGTCAGGGAAGAGCTCAACCCGGCACTGAAAGTCGGAGGGGTATTGCTGACGATGTTCGATCCACGGACCAACCTGGCGCGTCAGGTTGCCGAGGAGGTACGCTCGTTTTTCGGGGATCGAGTATTCCATACCCTGATACCACGCAACGTGCGGCTGAGTGAGGCGCCGAGTTACGGTATGCCAGTCGCCCTGTATGCGCCGAAGAGTTCAGGGGCCGAAGCATACTCAGCCGTGGCAGACGAGGTTATGGCCCGTGGGTAGGAGAGGACTCGGACGCGGCCTCTCCGCCCTGATAGCCACAGGCGACAGCGTGGCCGGGCTGAAGTTCGAGGAGATACCCACCTCGGCCATCCGCCCCAACACGCGTCAACCCCGCCGCAGCTTCCCGGAAGCCGGAATCCGCGAGTTGTCTGCATCCATACGGGAAGTCGGCATCCTGCAGCCGCTAGTCGTGCGATCAACCGAAACCGGATTCGAGCTGATAGCCGGAGAACGCCGCCTGAGGGCGGCAAGAGAGGCGGGGTTGGATCGGGTTCCCGTCCTCATTCGCCAGGCCGAAGACAACGAGTCCATGGAACTGGCGTTGGTGGAGAACTTGCAGAGGGAGGATCTCAACCCCCTCGAAACCGCAGCCGCATACCAGGCGCTCATGGAAGGTTTCGGACTCTCCAAAGAGAAACTCGCGCTCCGACTTGGCAAGAGCCGGGCCGCCGTGACCAACACGCTCCGTCTGGCGCAGCTTCCCGCAGAGATACAGGCAATGGTACTCGAAGGCAAGCTAACGGAAGGTCACGCCAGGGCGATACTTGGCCTGGAGAACGAGGATCAGATGTTGAGGCTGGCCCAAAGGGTTCATCAAGAAAGACTCTCAGTGCGCAAGGCCGAGCAACTGGTGCGCGAACACGCCACCGACACACCGGATCAGCCGAAAGAGACCGACGAAACTAGTCGGCCAGAAGTCCCCGACGACTTCGAACACGCCTCCCGCATCATGCAGGAGGCGCTCGAACTCCCCGTAAAAGTGCGCCCATACAGAAAGGGCGGGAGGGTGGAGATACGCTTCCGCGAACGCGACCAACTCGAAGCCCTACTCGCGCTCATCAGCGCCAGAGAAGATTATTCCAGTTAAGTAACAAATACAGCAAGATAAGTCAAAAATTCAAGTGGCATACTACCTACAGGTATGCGGTCGAGTAGTGTACAATGCGCCTCTCGCCGCGTTTCGGGGCGAAGTAAGGCGTAATCTGGAGAGGACGGCATGACTTTCGGGGGGAAGAAGTTTGCTGCGGTTATGATGGCTGCGGTATGGGTCATGGTGTTCGCTGGCGCAGCCGGGGCGCAGGGTACAGGTGCGCATGCTGGGCTGGGAAGTCAGCAAGATGCCTTGAAAGCCCAGGTGCGGGAGCACGGTGTTCGTTTGGACACGAGGATAGATGACCTCGCGTCCATTGGGGCTAAGCTCGAGGATGCCCAGGCGAGGATGGACAGTGTTCGGGGGCGCGCCAACGAGCTTCGGTCCCAGACGAGGGAGATGAATAGAGACCTCGAGATCCAGCACCAAATCTACGAGGTGTCGAAGGCGCGCTACGAGGAGCAAGCGCGGGCGGCGTACAAGGGCCATGATCTGGAAGGCTTGGCGATCCTGCTCCGGAGCTTCCTCGGCGGCGGGTCCCCAGGCTCGATCCCCGACATTCGCGTGGCTGGCATCCTGCTAGATGGGCAGCAAAACCTGGAGACATACGGGGATGATCGAAGCACCCTCAGTAATACCGTCAGGCAGCTCGCGCAAAAAAAGCGAGACTACAAAGAGATGCTCGAAGAGGAGCAGGTGCAGGCTGATAACCTGCGCAAGCAAGAAAAGAACCTCGATGCCGCCATTGCCAGGATACGTTCCCACAGAAACCAGGCTGAGGCGCGCCTGCAACAACTCAAAGCCAGGGAGCGCGCGAGGATACTCAGGGCTCGCTCCGCGACGGGCGGAGGCGCCAAGCCGCAGGGCGAAGTCGTAGTACCCCGCAGCGTCGAGTTATCTAGCAACCGCGACTTACCGCGCGACGATGGTCGCCCGGAGCGGGAACCGACCCAGGCGCCCAGGAGAAAGGTAGTCCAGCCAAGAGAGACGGAACGCACTACAGAACAGGAACGCACACACCAGGAAGTTGAGCGCACTACAGAGCAGGAGCGCACTACAGAGCAGGAGCGCACGACAGCGCAGGAAGACACGATGAAAGAGACCGAGAGCCAGATAGCGCAGGAAAACATCTACGTCCAACCTGTCGAGAACCTGACCCAGGCGGATTACATGGAGTTGTACCAGAAGGCAGCCAGGGATTACGGCTTCGCCAGAGACTGGTACATACTGGCGGCCGTCGGGAAGATCGAATCCAACCACGGCCAGAACATGGGGTCTTCGAGCGCAGGGGCGATGGGGCCGATGCAGTTCCTGCCGTCTACCTGGGAAAGCTCCGGCGTGGATGGCAACGGGGATGGGAAAGCGAACATCATGGACCCTGAGGACGCGATACCAGCAGCCGCAGGCTACCTGAGAGCCGGGGGTGCGCCGCGCGACTGGTACGCCGCACTATATTCCTACAACCACGCCGACTGGTACGTCAAGGATGTTTTGGCAGTCGCCGAGGGATACCGCAAGATGGCGAATGACGACAGCGTCGGACCCTATATCTGAGAATCTCTTTCGCGGCGATCTACGCAACGTCTCGGTGTGTATTCCTGGCCGAATCCTGGATTTTTGTGCAGTTTGCACAATGACCGCCGCCAACACTTTCTCTAGCATGGGACATCTGTTCCTGCGTATAGAGATGGGGGAAGTGTGCCGTTCCGTCATGATTTTCGCCGCGCCCTGGCTGCTGTGGTTTGCATCGTTGCCGTTGCGGGGCTCGCGGGTTGCGGGGGGAATTCCGGTGGGGGAGGGAACGGTGGCGGATCTTCGGGTGGAGGTGGGGGACAGAAGGGGGGAACACTGACCGTATTCGCCGCCTCGTCTCTCACTGATGCTTTCGGTGAGCTGGGCAAGACATTCGAGAAGCAGAACCCAGGCGTGGAGGTACGTCAGAGTTTCGAGTCGAGTTCGACGTTGCTCACCCAGATCCAGCAGGGCGCTCCCGCCGACGTATTCGCCTCGGCCTCCGAGGATGAGATGAACTCCGCGATGAAAGACGGACTTGTCGCCGGAAAACCCCGGATCTTCGTGAAGAACCGCGAGGTGGTCATGGCGCCGAAAGACAACCCAGCCAACATTCAGAGCATGAGGGATGTCGCGAAGCCCGGCGTCAAGCTCGTGCTGGCAGAGGATGGGGTTCCGGCGGCAGATTACGCCCTCGAGATTCTGGACAAGGCAAACGGAGAGTACGGGAGCGGTTTCAAGAAAGACGTACTCTCAAACGTGGTCTCCAGGGAGTCTGACGTGCGGGCATCCGTCAACCGGGTGGTGGTGGGCGACGCCGACGCAACCTTCGGCTACGCCAGCGACTACACGCCGGACGTGAGGGATCGGGTGAAAGTCATCCCAATCCCCGAGAATCTGAACATAGTGGCGACCTATCCGGTGGCGGCGCTGAAGGAGGCGGATGATCCGGATCTGGCGCAGAAATGGGTGGATCTGGTGACGAGCGCCGAGGGACAGCGCGTGCTTAAGAAATGGGGCTTCGAGCCAGCCGCGTGAGAGAACGAAAGAAAGACGGCCCCACTCCTCGATTCTCAGGCAAAGGAGACACGCTCGCCTCTGGGTTGGCTGCCGCAGCCCTAGCCCTGGTCGCTGGATTTATAAGCCTGCCGATCCTGAGCCTCATCCTGTGGACCATCAACGAAGAATCCTGGCACGCGATGGCCTCGCCGGAGGCCAGGGATGCTCTGCTGCTCAGCGTGAGGACCACCGCGATCTCCATGCTCATAGTCATCACAATCGGGACGCCAGCGGCGTACGTCCTGGCCAGGGCAGAATTCCCCGGAAAGCGCTTCGTTGACGCGCTCGTGGACATCCCTGCGGTGTTGCCGCCTTCCGCGGCTGGTATCGCGTTGTTGCTGACCTTCGGGCGGTTCGGGCTTGTGGGGAAGTACTTCGATGCTTTCGGGGTGACGATCAGCTTCACCACGGCTGCGGTCGTGATCGCCGAGGTCTTCGTCGCCGCCCACTTCTACGTGCGCCAGGCCACGGTCGGGTTCGCCGGGGTGCGGCGCGACGTGGAGGAGGCGGCACTAGTGGACGGCGCAGGCCGCCTCTCGGCGTTCATCAGGGTGACGGTGCCGCTGGCGTTCCCGGCGCTGGTGGCCGGCGCCGTGATGGCCTGGGCGCGGGCCCTCGGGGAGTTCGGGGCCACCATCATCTTCGCAGGCAGCTTCCGGGGCGTGACGCAGACCATCCCGCTGGCGATCTTCGCCCAGTTTCAGAGCAACATCGACGCGGCGGTAGCGCTCGCTGTTCTGGTTCTTGGTTTCGCCTTCGTCGTGATCCTGACGGTCAAGTATCTGACCAGGCGGGCGACGGAGTACGAAAGTTAGGCTACGCCACCCTCTTCGGTCAGGACCATCACGTCCGTGGCTTTGACCAGCGCTGTCACGGATTTTCCTGGTTCCAGGCCGAGCTCGTCCGCGCTCTCGCGGGTTATGAGGGCCACCATATGGTTGTCGCCGACCTGCAAGGTTACTTTGGCTGCGGCTTCTCCCTTCACGACCTCGACGACGGTGCCTGGTAGACGGTTACGGGCGCTCAGCTGCATCAGGATCCCCTCTCTCCATAGCCAACAATCCTAACTGTAGGGCGAGAGCTACCCGGTGGTCCCTCGGGTCCAAACCCGTTAGCTCCCGAATTCTGTCTAGCCTGTATAACATGCTGTTGCGGTGCAAGAACAACCGATCCGCCGCCAGGGAGGTGTTCGTCCCACAGCCAAAATACACCCGCAGCGTTCTGATGAGATCGCTGCGCCGCTCCCTGTCGTACTCTGACAGCGGACGCACCAGCCCGACGAAGGGTTCGAGGTCAGGGGAACTAGAGAGTTCTCCCAGTAAACGTTCGGTATCCACGCGGTTCGTTGTAACAGGCGATGGCGCTTCATGCTAAAAAAGGTTCAGTCCAAGAGAACGGTCATCGGGAGGGTATGAAAATGGAGACTTCACGCTCTGACGCTTTCCGCAAGCTACTGGAGCGGAGCCCTGACAACCCCATGATCCTGTATTCCCTCGGCTCGGAGCTTTTCAAGGAAGGCAACTACGCCGAAGCCCGCGACCATCTCTCACGGGCCGTTGCGAACAAACCCGACTACTCCGTCGCCTATCGCACCCTCGGTCGCGCGCACTTCGAGCTTGGCGAGACGGCCGAGGCACGCAAAGTGTTCCAGGAAGGACGGGCGGTGGCGGAGAAGAACGGCGACCTCCAGACCGTGAAGGAGATAGACGTCTTCGTGCGGAGGCTGGAGAAACGGCAATCCTCGGAAGGCTAGCGTGACCCGCAGGCCGAACTGCGGGATTTGTTAACATCCCAGGCGTGTCAGAGGCTACGGTAGGCATACTGGTTGATTACGAGAGCCCGCTCGCCAGGCGGGTGGCCGGTGCTGTCTGGTCAGGCATCTCGCGGGTCGCGCTCGACGCCGGACACGCAAGGACCACTGCCCTCTGGGAGAGCCTGCGCGAGTC